>JANKMV010000021.1:5285-13725 GCA_024650095.1 Bacillota bacterium
TGTCACGGAAGAGTTAGTTCGCTTGGCAAGTCATATTACTGGGTTTAAAACTGCTCTACAAGAAAAGGGCCCCATCGGTCGTAAGCTCGATTTTTTAACGCAAGAACTATTTCGGGAGATCAACACCATAGGCTCTAAAGCTAATGACTATCAAGTGGCTAAACTTGTTGTTGAAATGAAAACAGAACTTGAAAAAATACGTGAGCAAGTGCAAAATATAGAATAAAGGCGAATAAGGCCGTTTAGATTTAACTCTTGCATTTTTTGCCGCATATCCGTTATACTATTAGCAGAGTTGAACAAGGAACCTGTTTATGAATTTATCAGAAAAAGGGAGGTTCTCACGTTGCAAATTAAACTGATTAATATTGGATTTGGCAACATTGTCTCAGCGAACCGTATAATTGCCATCGTAAGTCCGGAATCTGCCCCCATTAAAAGGGTGATTACGGAAGCCCGGGATCGTGGTATGCTCATCGATGCTACGTATGGTAGGAGAACACGTGCTGTTATTATTACTGACAGCGGTCACGTTGTACTTTCAGCTGTGCAGCCTGAAACAGTTAAACACCGGTTACATACAAAAGAGACACAAGCGGCCGAGGACGAAGAATAAAGCGCAACCGGAGGAAAATCGTGGCTAGAATAGGCTTACTCATCGTATTATCTGGACCATCTGGCGCGGGAAAGGGCACAGTTTGCCAAGCACTTTTGGCAAAACATCCAGAACTCGTTCTTTCTGTGTCCAAAACAACGCGTCAACCCCGTGCCGGAGAAGAGGACGGGGTTAACTATTTTTTTGTCACTAAAAAACAATTTGGGGATGCTGTAGCTCAACAAGACTTTTTGGAATATGCATATGTTTATGATCAATATTACGGTACACCGCGAAGTATTGTGGAAGAAATGTTGGCGGCAGGACGCAACGTAATTTTGGAAATTGATCCCCAAGGAGCACAGAAGGTAATGAAAACGTATAAAGATGGTATTTTTATCTTTTTATTACCGCCGTCTGGTGCTGAATTGCGCACACGTATTATAACTCGCGGTACAGAGGACGATGCGAGCATTAAGAAACGCCTTGCCTCTGCAGCACGGGAAGTGACACAAGCTTCTCATTACAACTATGTAGTTATTAACGATCAGGTGGATGCAGCTCGTGACCGCATCCACGCCATCATTACAGCGGAAACTCTACGAGTTAGTCGTAACCAAAATATAATACAAGATATAGCCGAGGAGGTAAAAGGATGATGATTTATCCATCCATAGACACATTAATGAAGAAAGTTGATAGTAAATATACATTGGTGATCGCCGCAGCAAAGCGTGCTCGCATGCTTAATGAGGGAATGGTACCCCTCGTAGATTCATCTTCTTTAAAACATGTTTCCGTTGCTTTGGAAGAGATAGCTACAAATAAAATTAGCTATGAACGAATTAGTAAATAGGAGGTGTGCCATGCTTACTGGTCAGCGCATCATCCTTGGTGTTACTGGTGGCATTGCTGCGTATAAGACCGTTTTACTTTGCCGGCTTTTTGTTAAAGCGGGGGCGTCAGTCCGCGTTATCTTGACAGAGGCAGCAAAACAGTTTGTCACCCCGGTGACATTGCAAACGGTTACGGGTAATCAAGTCTACGATGAACTTTTTATCGCTAGCAATCGTTATACAGTGGAACATGTCGGACTAGCACAAGAGGCCGACATCTTTATCATAGCACCCGCTACGGCCAATACCATTGGCAAAATTGCCAATGGTATTGCCGATAATTTGCTAACAACAACGATTATGGCTACAACATGCCCCATTCTGTTAGCGCCTGCGATGAATACACAGATGTATGAAAATCCTCTGCAAAAAGAGAATTTGGCAAAACTCTCTTCGCTTGGATATAAGATTGTTGGACCCGAGCAGGGAGAGTTGGCCTGTGGTGATAGTGGTCGTGGTCGCATGTCTTCACCTGAAGATATCTTTACAGAAGCTGTGAACCTACTGCATAAGGACAAGCCCTGGCGGGGTCGACGCGTGCTCATTACCGCAGGTCCCACACAAGAAGCTCTAGACCCCATCCGTTTTCTAACAAACCACTCCAGCGGAAAAATGGGGTATGCATTGGCAGAGGCTGCCTTGGAACTTGGGGCAACCGTAACGCTCGTTTCTGGCCCAGTTAAACTCACACCTCCCACGGGTGTTACCATAATCTCTGTGATAACGGCACAGCAAATGTATGACGCTGTGCTGGCTTGCTTTGACAACGTAGATGTTGTCATTAAAGCGGCGGCTGTGGCGGATTATAGACCGGCCACAACAAGTGAGCAAAAAATGAAGAAGAGCGACGACGATATGACGCTGGCGTTGATCCGTACTCCTGATATTTTGGCCCAGCTCGGTCAGCGTAAGCAACAACAACTTCTGATTGGTTTTGCTGCAGAAACGGATAATTTGCGAGAACATGCTCTAGGTAAGCTGAAACAAAAGAATCTTGATCTCATTGTTGCTAATGATATTCTACAAGAAGGAGCAGGTTTTAATGTTGATACCAATATCGTTCGTTTCTTCTTTCGTGATGGTCGTGAGCGACAACTGGAGAAATTAACGAAGCGGGAAGTGGCACATGAGCTACTGGAAACCATCGACGAATTATACACAAAAAAATAAACAAACCCCGTCGTAGACGGGGTTTGTTTATACTGGTAAGAATATATTGTTTGCCACTAGCAGCGGCTTTATTAAAATGAGCCGAGTATGAGAGGGGTAATTAGGACCTCGATGATGGCAGAGATGGCGAGTAAACCGAAAATATAGGGCATAGAAACACCAATATCGCTAAAAACTTTACGAAAAGTATCCTTCCGTGATAACTCGGGTAAGGGGAAAACCACATGGTAGCCTAGTTTTAAACCAAGAGCAACGCTGAGAAAAAAGGCAGGAAGCTCAAAAATTCCGTGTGGTAGAATGCCCGCCACTAAAACGGGTAGCGGAGAAATCCCCGTTTGTGCCAGTTGATATGCTAAAAAGCCAAGCACGGATCCATTGGCAATGGCAGATGCCAGCGTAGGTAGCCCGAGAAAGATTCCCATGAAGATAATTTGCAGCGTAGACAACAGATTGTGCATGAGTAGTGTAATTATACCTACTAATGGTGGACCGCTAAAAATTTCTTCTCCTAACTCTTGTAGAACTGTGAGTGTGGTTTCCTCTAAGAGACGTAAGAGTTCAGGTTCTTGAGATAACGCTGTGTACGACATAGTTATACCGCCGACAAAAAATAATACGGCAAGCATGAGCCAGGATCGATTTTCACGCATAATTGCAAAAAAGTTTTTGACCATAATTTCTACCTCCTGTATCATTATACTGTGTGAGATGGCAAACTTGCAAGATTATTGCATACCCTAAAGGGTAAGACAAGTGGAATGTGGAATATCAAGATAACGTAACTTAACTGTTTGGAGGGCGGCGTGGAGATATATGCAGAAATTATCGTTAAAATTCATAACCTGCGAGTAGAGCACCCGTTTACATACAGGGTTCCCGCAAGTATGGAGATTACTGTGGGTAGCCGTGTGATCGTGCCCTTTGGACCTAGAAAGTTAGAGGGCTATTGTGTTAACGTACACGACGAGAGTGTTTTGGAAGATAGAAGTGGTATTAAAGATATAATAAAGTTACTAGATGAACAGCCCGTTTTAACAAAAGAATTGGTGGCACTGGCTGAGTGGGGTTCACAGTACTACCTTTGCCAGCGTATCGACTTTTTGGAAGCAATGGTTCCCACCGCAGGTCGGACTCCCAAGGGGTTGCGTGCAAAGAAAGCTAAAACGGCTATCCTTACCTTGGCAGGCAAGGGAGCACAGCCAAAGGGTGTAAAGCAAATACTCGCATTACAATTACTACGTCAAAATAGCTCTTTGACTTTAGCTAAATTGGCCAGCGCTGGTGTTAGTTCAGCCACAGTTAACTCCCTTGCCAAAAAAGGGTGGTTGGAGATTCATGAGGCTATGGTCCGGCGCGATCCACTTGCTAACACCATTGTGGAGGAGCAAACATCACTATCACTAACGGCGGCACAACAAAAAGCGTTGGATTATATTAATCATGAAGAAGAGCAAAAACCTGTTCTGCTTTATGGTGTTACTGGTAGTGGAAAAACAGAAGTATACCTGCAGGCCATTGCTAAAAGATTAGATGGGGATCTTTCCAGCATTGTGCTTGTGCCGGAAATCGCCTTGACACCGCAAATGACTGAACGCTTTGTCAGTCGCTTTGGAGACCAAGTTGCAGTTTTACATAGCCGACTTTCCGCGGGAGAACGCTATGATGAGTGGTGCCGGGTGGCAAATGGGGATGCACGGGTTGTGATAGGTGCTCGTTCTGCAGTTTTTGCCCCTGTACAAAAACTAGGTCTCATTATTCTAGATGAAGAACACGAATCCACCTATAAACAAGAGGAGGCACCAAGATACCATGCGCGTGAACTTGCACTATGGCGTGCGCGCTGGCATGGGGCAACGGTTATTTTAGGTAGCGCCACACCTTCGCTAGAATCTTATCATCAAGCGGAAAATAGTATTTATCAGCTCATTACCTTGCCTGAGCGCATAGCTATGCGCCCCCTACCGCCAGTACAAGTGGTTGATATGCGCCAGGAATTAAAGGATGGTCACAAAAGTATTTTTAGTCGACCTTTACTTGCCGCATTACAGGAAACGATTGAGACTGGTCAACAGGCGATTCTTTTTTTAAACCGACGTGGCTATGCGACTTTTGTGCTTTGTCGGGAATGTGGCCATGTGATGCGCTGTCCTGCGTGCAACGTTTCGTTAAAATATCATTCCTCCATCACTAAATTGCGTTGTCACTATTGTGATCACAGCGAGGAATACCCAACAAAATGCCCGGCCTGTGGAGGACGTTACATCCGACATTTTGGTACCGGTACGCAAAAAGTGGAAGAAGAATTACTGAAAAAATTTCCAGATATTCGTGCAGTGCGTCTCGATGCGGATACCACCACTAAAAAGGGTGACCACCAAAGAATTTTGACGGCCTTTAAGCGCCAGGAAGCAGACGTCTTAGTGGGAACACAAATGATAGCCAAGGGGCTTGATTATCCCAATGTAACTTTAGTTGGCGTAATTACAGCTGATACGGCCATCAATCTACCAGATTTTCGTGCCGGAGAGCGTACCTTTCAGTTATTAACTCAGGTGGCCGGACGGGCTGGCCGGGGATCTCTAGGCGGGCACGTCGTGGTGCAAACGTATACACCAGAGCATTATGCAATTGTAGCGGCTAAAACCCATGATTATGTGGCATTTTATAATGAAGAGATTCAGAGTAGGCGTGAACTCGGGTATCCACCCTTTGGTGTACTCATTCGGTTATTAGTAAGTGGTAAAGATGAAGGACAGGTTGTGGATAGCTGTTCTTTCGTCGCATCAGTGTTTGATCCTGAAATTGATCTGCTGGGTCCTTCCCCATGTCCCATCGAGAAAGTACGCGACAGATTCCGTTGGCAAATTGTGGTGCGTGGGAAAACCGTGGCGCGTGGGAAAACCGTGGCGCCCTTAGTGCGTGCAGTTAAGGCGGCTGCAGCCGAGTTTCGGGCGAGCCCTTTATCCGGTAGTGTGCGATTATCTCTAGACGTGGAGCCACAACATTTATTATAATATAATAAGTAATGATATGAGAGGAAGATAAATATGGCCATTCGCCTTATTAGAAAAAGTGGTGACCCGGTGCTACGGGAAAAAACGAATCAAGTAAAAAAAATTACGCCTCAAGTGATAAAATTACTCGATGACATGGCGGAAACAATGTACGATGCTGAAGGAGTAGGTCTTGCTGCCCCACAGGTCGGTATTGCCAAACGCCTTGTCGTCATTGATATCCGCGATGAAACTGGATTACTTAAGCTCATTAATCCAAAAATAATAGCTCGCAGTGGTGAGGAAACCGCTGTGGAAGGTTGTTTAAGCTTCCCCGGTATCGCGGGAGAAGTGGAAAGAGCAGAGAATGTCACTATGGAAGCGTTGGACCCCAGCGGAAAGAAGATTAAAATCACAGCTTCAGGATTGCTGGCACGAGCTTGCCAACACGAGCTTGACCATTTAGATGGTGTTCTTTTCGTAGATCGTGTTTCACGTTTTGTGGAACCAGAATAGATGAGTTACATTTCCAGGGGGACTACTAATGAAGAAAATACGCATTGTATTTATGGGAACACCCACATTTGCTGTTCCGTGCCTACGGGTGTTAGCCGAAGCGTATGAGGTGGTCGCGGTTGTTACCCAACCGGATCGCCCCTCAGGACGCGGTAAAAAGCTTACACCTTCACCCGTTAAGACCGCTGCTGTGGCATTGGGCATACCAGTTATGCAACCAGAGAGTGTACGTAACGAAGATTTTCACCAGGAGTTGGCGGCCTTATCACTAGATTTTATTATTACGGCAGCCTATGGTAAAATACTACCTCCTTTTCTCTTAGCTATCCCCACTGTGGGAGCGCTTAATATACATGCTTCTTTACTACCGCGTCATCGTGGCGCGGCTCCTATTCATAGAGCCATTATGGCTGGCGATAAAGAGAGCGGTATTACCATTATGCATATGGATAAGGGTATGGATACCGGTGATATGGTGGTGCGGGAATCTATCCCTATTGAAGCAGGCGATACCACGGGCATCTTACATGATAAGCTGGCTATTTTGGGTGCCCAACTGATCACAGCAGCGATTAAGGCAATCACAGATGGCAACGCACAACGTATACCGCAAGACCACAACCTTGCTACGTATGCTGCGCCCCTAACTCGTGCAGAGGAACAGATTGGCTGGCATCATAGTGCTCAGGTAATAGATCAACAGGTGCGTGGTATGAATCCTTGGCCTGGGGCGTACACATATTGGAACCAACTCCGCTTGAAAGTCTGGGCGGGGAAGATTACCGCGGCTTGCGGTACGCCTAGTGGAGCTGTTATGGCGGTGGATGGAGGGTTACTTGTGGCCACAGGTGGTGGTGCCTATCTTATCACCGAGCTGCAACTGCCCGGCAAAAAAGCGATGTCTGCCACCGACTTTTTACGTGGCAATGCCGTCACGGCTGGCACAGTACTTGGAAAAACGGATCTAATGTAGTAAAATGAAGCAAAGGAGGTGAAGTCATGACGAATAAACGGCTTTACATCGGGCTTTTAGCAGGTACGATGGTATTACTCGTCAGCGCACTTGGCTATGTGTGGCTAACATTCTTTCAGCGTGATGCTGGAATCTTACGTTATCTACTCATTTTTGCTGTTATTATTATTATGGTAGGTCTGATTGTTGTTGGTTTTGGCTTCATGGGTATTGTCCTTTCACTCCTTTCTGAGAGAGATGTAGCTTTCTTGCATAAACCGATGAATTTTACGTTTTCTCTACTTTACCCTGTGGTTATTTGGATGGGTAAATTATTTAAAATTGCGCAAGATAAAATCCAATGCTCTTTTGTCGAAGTCAATAATCAATTGGTAAAATCTAAGCATGGTAGGCTTACACCAGATCGGTTGCTTGTTCTCTTACCGCACTGCTTACAGATTACAGATTGTACCAATCGTATTACCACTACAACGGACAATTGTGCCCGCTGTGGTCGCTGTGACATCGGTGGCCTGTTGGATCTTTGTGACCGTTATGGCTGTCACCTACGCATTGCAACGGGGGGAACACTAGCGCGGGATGCTGTAAAAAAATTGCGACCCAAAGCTATCGTGGCGGTAGCGTGCGAACGGGATCTCACTAGTGGTATCCTCGACTGTATTCCGTTGCCAGTTTTTGGCGTAACCAACCTACGGCCAAACGGTCCCTGTTTTAATACGCAAGTAAATCTAGCTGCGGTGGAGAAGGCAATTCTATTTTTCACAAAAGTAGAGGGAGACGATACCAATGCGATTAATGTTTCTACCTGATGCAACATGGTTTTTAATTTTACCGGCGTTATTTTTTGCCATGTGGGCACAGAGCCGCGTTAAGGCGGCTTATAATCAATATGCACGCGTTTATGCTCGCTCTGGATTAACGGGTGCCCAAGTTGCACGTCGCCTTTTGGATGAAGCAGGTTTACAGAACATCCCGGTGGAACAGGTTCAAGGGCAATTGTCTGATCATTTTGATCCAAAGGAACGTGTAATTCGGCTTTCAGCAGGCGTTTATCAAAGCTCATCCCTTGCCTCACTAGGTATTGCAGCGCACGAAACAGGTCACGCTATGCAACACGCAGAAGGGTACTTTCCCCTCTCATTTCGCAATAATATCTTCCCCTTGGCCAACATAGGTTCGCGCATGGCTTTTCCCATGTTCTTTATTGGCATGTTCTTTAGTGCTTTCGCTGGCTTAATGGATATTGGAATATTACTCTTCGCTTTCGGGGTATAATCACTTCACCGTTACGCGCGAT
>JANKMV010000220.1 GCA_024650095.1 Bacillota bacterium
GCCTGAAACCCGTTACAAATACCCAGCATTAGACCATCACGATGATTGAGAAGGTCCATCACAGCTTCTTGTATCCAGGGGTTACGGAAGAAAGTAGCAATAAATTTGCCAGCACCGTCGGGCTCATCACCCGCGCTGAAGCCACCTGGAAGTACGATCATCTGTGACTGTTTAATCATGGCGGCCATGGCTTTAATTGATTCTTCAATCGCGGCAGCACTAAAGTTTTTAACGACAAATATCTCTGCCTGGGCGCCTGCGTTGACAAATCTTTTCTTCGTATCATATTCGCAGTTAGTGCCTGGAAAGACGGGAATTAAGACGTTGGGCTTGGCTACCATTACTTTAGACGTAGTCCGTCCGCGTCGGTTATAGGTGAGGGTTTGCGGTACAGCCGCCTCTGGTTCAGCTACCTCTGTGGGAAATACCTTTTGCAAAGGAGTTTCCCATGCTTGATGCAGTTCCTCTAGGCTGAGGGTCAGATTAGCAATTTCGAGTGTTGCTGATTTTTGAGTTCGACCGAGCAGCTTGTGGGGGATCGTAGCCAGTGCTGTTTGCAAATCTACATCCCTAGGTATTTCCAGCACCAGACTGCCATAGTCTGGAGAAAAGAACAGCTTGCTCTGCTCAGCTACATGTAACTCGCTCGCGAGGGAGAAGCCAATTCTATTACCAAAAGACATTTTACTAATAGCTTCCGCGATCCCGCCACTTTTGACAGGGTATGCAGCCAATATTTTACCTGCCTGAATTAAGTGAGTGATGCCAGTATACGTTTTTGCTAGTGTAGCGAAGTTTGGTACTTCGAACGCATCTCTTTCCAACGGGATAAATACCACCTGGCTATCGACATGCTTAAATTCGGGAGAAATCACTTTTCTGACATCTACGGTGTTCACAGCAAATGCCACCAATGTGGGGGGTACATTAAGCTCTTTGAACGTACCGGACATGCTATCTTTACCACCAATGGCAGGAATACCAAGCTGCATTTGGGCAAAATGTGCACCCAGCAATGCACTGAAGGGCTTGCCCCATTTTGTACTGTCTTTTCCTAGCCGTTCGAAATATTCTTGTAGGGTAAGGCGGATATTATGATAGTTACCACCCATAGCTACAATTTTAGATACCGCCTCTATTACTGCATATAAAGCGCCATGGAAAGGACTCCACTTTGCCAATTGTGCATTATAGCCAAAGGCCATCAGCGTGCCCGTGTTAGTGTCACCGGATTCTACAGGTAATTTTGCCGCCATGCCGATGGCGGGCGTCGCTTGGTATTTGCCACCAAAGGGCATAAGCACAGTGGCGGCACCAATGGAGCTATCAAAGCATTCCACGAGTCCGCGTTGAGAGCAAACATTTAAGTCTTGTAGATTATGCAGCCACGCTTTTTTTATATCTGCTGAAACAGCTGCTATTTTAGTAGTAAAATAATTTTCTGTGGTAGATGGCTCTTGTACGTAGACCTCGGTATGCTGTAAGACGCCATTGGTGTCCAAAAAGTCTCGGCTAATATCCACAATGGTCTTATCACGCCAACGCATTTTCAGGCGCCTATCCGAGGTGACAACCGCTACCTCTACAGCTTCTAGGTTTTCTGTTGCAGCTAATGCTTTAAAGTGCGGTGCGTCCTCCTTTGCCACCACCACAGCCATGCGCTCTTGAGACTCAGAGATGGCCAATTCAGTGCCGTCTAACCCTTCATATTTTTTAGGCACTGCATCCAAATTAATCACTAAACCATCGGTTAATTCACCGATGGCGACAGAAACGCCACCGGCGCCAAAGTCATTGCATCTGATGATGAGTTTGCTAGCTTGCGGGTTCCTAAATAAACGCTGTATCTTTCTTTCTGTGAGCGGGTTGCCTTTTTGCACTTCTGCACCACAGTTAAAGATGGATTCTTCCGTATGCTCTACAGAAGAACCTGTGGCTCCGCCACAGCCATCCCGGCCGGTTTTGCCACCTACAAGAATGATCACATCACCGCTTGTTGGTTTTCTGCGTACAACGTTTTCCTTAGGGGCGGCACCAATCACTGCACCGATTTCCATTCTTTTAGCAATAAAGCCCTCATCATATATTTCTGCTACTTGGCCTGTGGCTAGTCCAATTTGATTGCCATAGGAACTGAATCCAGCCGCTGCGCTGGTTGTGATTTTTCGCTGTGGTAATTTCCCCGGGAGTGTTTCTGTTATACTTACCCGAGGATCACCACTTCCTGTGACCCGCATGGCTTGGTAGACATAAACACGACCTGACAGCGGGTCTCTAATGGCACCCCCAAGGCAGGTAGCGGCCCCACCAAAAGGCTCAATCTCAGTGGGATGATTGTGGGTTTCGTTTTTAAACATCACTAACCAATCTTCTTTTTTACCATCAATTTCTGCTTCAACCACGATGCTACAAGCATTAATTTCATCTGAAATGTCTAAATCGGGGAGTTTGCCTTCCTTTTTCAACTTTTTCATCCCTAATACAGCAATATCCATCAGGCAAACATTTCTTTCCTCAGCACCGTAGACAAAGTCACGGTCACTAAGATAAGCTTCATATGCCTTTTGAATGGGCAACCCCATTGCTGTGGCTTCTATTGAGATTTTATCGATGCTAGTTGCAAAAGTAGTGTGTCTACAGTGATCTGACCAATAGGTATCAATAGCCTTCATTTCAGTTACTGTGGGGTTTCTTTTTTCTTCATCTCTAAAGTATGCTTGGCAAAACTTGAAATCTTCCAAGCTCATCACAAACCCGAGGGAATCTTTATAGGCGGATAGAATTTCATCCTTCATTTCAATAAAACCATCAAGAATAGCTACATCCTCATGGATGATTGTTTCCATTTCCAGTGTTGTAGGTTTTTGCAGCGAGGCTTCGCGGGAATCCACAGGGTTGATGCAGTAATCTTTAATCCTCTGGAAATCGTCTTGAGAAATATCCCCCTGCAGTAAGATTACCTTTGCAGAAAGAATGGTTGGTGGCTCACCCTGGGTTAATATCTGAATACATTGTGCCGCTGAATCGGCTCGCTGATCATATTGGCCCGGTAAAGATTCCATGGCGAAGTACTTCAAGCCGGCATCAATTTCAATCGTTTCATCATAGACAAAATCTACATTGGGCTCAGAAAATATGGTTGTTTTTGCTTGCTGGTATGCTTCATCGGTGATGGCGGAAATATCATAGCGGTTAATAATTCTTATTTTTTCCAGCATTACGATTCCCAGATTATTCTTTACATCATGGTATAATTGTTGTGCCTCAATATCAAATCCTGGTTTCTTCTCTACGAGGATTCGTCTTACCGAATTATCCATTGCATAGACCTCTTTTCTATCGCCATTAATTTATCTATTCTCCAATAAATCTATTGTTATCATACATTATAATATATTTTTCGTCTTTAATGGTAGTTTTCATGTCATTAACTGTGTAATTTCTCTCACAGCAATAAATTAAAATCATTACACCAACAATGATCCTTGCAGAATTGTCAGTTAAAGCTAGAAACAATGTTTTTAGGTGCACCATAAATGAATTAATTATTGCTATTGTTCAAAATGAATAATACAATAAATGTAATATTAACAACCATGGTTGTTTGCTGTTGTTCTCGAAACCATTTTATGGCAAGAGTAGCAATATTATTGGAGCAAAATGACAATTGTGAAAGGGAACTGTGGGGTATGCACCGAATTATTACAAAAGGTATCTTCGGTATGCTTTAACGTAAAAAAACTAAATTCTGTATGTTTTGATTTAATACAATAAAAAAGAATTGGAGTGGTAGCTATATGAAAAGAGGAATAGCCGTTTTTTTTATCGTACTATTAACCGTTACTCTGTTGGTTGGATGTTCATCGAATGAAGAGGAACCCCTGGTAGTGGGTATGGAACTTGCGTATCCCCCGTTTGAAACAAAGAATAATGAGGGAGAACCAGACGGAGTTAGTGTGGCCCTCGCTAATGCTTTAGGTGAGTATTTGCAAAAACCTGTAAGAATTGAAAATACCAACTGGGACGGTTTAATCCCATCTCTCCAGACCGGTGGTGTTGACGTAGTTTTATCCTCCATGACCATTACTGCAGAACGTGCTGAAAGCGTAGATTTCTCTGATCCCTATGCCCACGCATACCTAGCGTTACTGGTGAATAAAGAGTCAGCTGTGGATGAAGTTGAAGATTTAAACCAAGCCGAGATGGTAATCGCGGTTAAAAAAGGTACAACGGGACACTTATATGCGCAGAATAACTTAAGCAATGCTACCATCAATGCATTATCTTCTGAAAATGCCTGTGTCATGGAGGTCGTCCAGGGAAAAGCGGATGCTTTTATCTATGATCAGCTAACCATCTACCGACAAAGCCAGAGCAACCCTGACGTTACCAAGG
>JANKMV010000221.1 GCA_024650095.1 Bacillota bacterium
GTCTTGGTTTTTTTCAGCTTGTTGATAGAAGAACGAAACCAAACTTGTACCATGATGCTGAACAATAATGTCTGTAATAACTTTGGGTAAGTTTGCTTTCTTTGCCATTTCGAGGCCATCTTTAATGTGAGAAGTTATAATTAGCGTGCTCAAATTCGGGGAAATCTTTTCATGTGGGTTTGCTCCTAGCTGATTCTCAATAAAGAAGTAGGGGCGTCTCAACTTACCAATATCATGATAAAAGGATCCAACTCTCGTCAGAAGCGGATCGCCACCCACTGCTTCAGCGGCTGCTTCAGCTAAATTGGCCACCACAAGACTATGATGATACGTTCCTGGTGCTTCCATCAACAGTTGTTTTAACAATGGATGATTAGGGTTGGCCAACTCTAGTAACGTAACAGACGTGGTCAGACCAAAACCACTCTCTAAATACGGCAATAAGCCAATGGCCATCACAGCGGAAAAAAGACCATTGCCAATGGCTGCAAAGATACTAATACTGAACTCACGCAAAACATCATAGCCAAAGTGTATTGTTCCTGTATAAAGAAAGAGCCCCAGCACAGCCACGACATTGACGGCAGAAACATATACTCCCGCTCTTGTTAAATCGGAACGTCTATTTAAATGACTAACGCTATAACTCGCAATCAAACCACCAAATAATGCCACTAGCATAAAGCGGAAATCATTACCCGTAATGAGCACCACAAACACAGAAAATACCATACTCATTAATACTGCCACTTCTGGATTGAGCAAAACTGCAATGAGAAAAACACCCATGGCGACGGGTACAAGATACCCGGAGAAATAATTGGCAGCGATGGTAAACATCAGTGTAATTAATATGATTAGACCTAATAGCAAGAGACGTTCCGTATCGTGGTAAATGGCCTTCTGGTAAATATAAAGATAAACCGTAACGATGACAAAAAGGAGGAGCAGGATTAAGCCCAAACCAAAATACGTGGGATAGCCAGAGATACCACGCAAGAGCCCCAATGCTTCAAGTTGCTCTAAATGACGTTGCGTAACTGTCTCGCGTTCTTGAATGATTTCTGTTCCTTCAAGAATTCGTACCGGGCTCACTGCGTCCCGTGCTGCTTCGCGAGCCTGATTTGTGGCGGCAACATTATAAATCATATTTTGTTCAATTACGATCTGCGTTAATCGAGCCATCACTCGCTTATGATCTTGTTCAAAAATAAGAAAGCTTATTTCTTGTGCAGCTTGACGTCGGGCCGTTTCCACGCCCGCGGGTTTTACCCCTTGCTGTAAAATAATTTGCAATACTTCTGTTACTTGCACTTGCATATCTTCTAGATCTTGAGGCCTAGCTTCAATGAGGGCCCGCGCCAATGGCTCAGTCAACTCAACTTCCACAGCTGCTGTTAAGAGTGCAGTCCTTTCTTCCTTTTCTACATCTTGCGCACGTACTTCTTTAACCGCTGCAAAAAAGGCCACAACACGTTCCTCTGCCCGGCTTAACACTGTGGGATCATAATCGAAGGATTCCGCAACTGCTTGGGCAGCTTGATCCTGTAACCGCTCAGTTTCATAAAGATCAGTGGTTTCCCACTCGGCAACTATACGGCGTGGACTGGGCTTACCCAATTCCAGATCAAGCTGGGTTGACATTAATGTTAATGAAAGCATTAGAAAAATAATCAAGTATAACACCACCAGCAGCACGATTCGCTGCCGGCGAGGATTACTAGAAAAATACTTTTCTTGCTCTAGCCACTTTTTGACGCGGGCAGAAATGCCCATGTTTAATCACTCCGCTTCTGCTCCTGATCATACTGTACATAAGCACGTATGATTTTCTGCACCAACGAATGCCTCACGACATCCTGGTCCGTTAAATACACAAAATCAATACCCTGTATATCCTTTAATATAGTTTGCACCTGCGCTAAACCTGAAAAACGCCCTCTCGGCAAATCTACTTGAGTAATATCCCCCGTAATAACCGTTCTCGACCCAAAGCCTAAACGGGTGAGAAACATTTTCATTTGCTCTGCCGTTGTGTTTTGTGCTTCATCAAGGATAATAAATGAATCATCTAGCGTACGCCCTCGCATATATGCCAGCGGCGCAATTTCTATCATCCCTTTTTCCATATATGTGCGGTATACCTCAGTACCTAAGAGGTCATATAAAGCATCATACAGCGGACGCAGGTATGGGTCAACCTTATCTTGCATATCCCCGGGCAAAAAGCCCAAACTTTCTCCGGCCTCCACTGCAGGGCGTGTAAGAATTAAACGTTGCACAGACCGCTCCTTCAGTGCTTTAACAGCCATTGTCATGGCTAAATATGTTTTTCCTGTCCCCGCGGGACCAATACCAAAGACAATGTCACTTTTACGGATAGAGTCGAGATAGCCTTTCTGACCCACAGTTTTTGGTTTAATTTTTTTACCTCTCGGTGTAACAAAGACCATATCACCAAAAAGTCCACGTAATCGTTGGGCTTGTCCAGCTCTAATTAACGAAATTGCATATTCCACGTCGCCAACCGTCGGGACTTGCCCTTGCCGCAGTAGCCATAATAGTTCTGTAAAAAGAAGTGAAACTTTTTCCGTATCAGCTGAGTTCCCTTCAACAATAATACTATTCCCCTGTGGAATCACACGTACGTTGAAATAACGATCTAACAGGTTCACATGCTGATCAAAACGCCCTAATAGATGTCGGATTTCCTCGTTATTGTCTACGGGTATAGTTACGCTGTTTTTTTCAGTTGTCAAGACGCTTACTCGCCTCCGTTTACAATCTCTTCTACTGCTATGTCTTCCAGGGTTTCCATTACATAGCGAATACCCACAAAACCTTCTCGGTCAAGAGTAATTTCCTCAACTGTAACGTTTTCTACTCCTACTCCTGCTGGCAACTGCAATTCGGCCAATACTCTGGCACGATCTGCGGCAATTTCCAAAGCTTCCTCAGCGGCTATATTTTTTTCGTGCAGTTCTACTTCATAATATATCTCTGATACAATTTCGACAGGAAATTGAATAATCCTTTCCGCAAGCTTTTTCGTGGCCGCTTCTGTATCATACTCTGCATAAGGAACACGGGTGCGTCCTATCCGTAATACAGTTTCTTCATTAACCAGTAATGTCCAGCTGGTAACTTGGCGACCTGTACGAATGCGAGTCACTTCTGTCTGCGCAGCCTCTCCGTATCCTTCATACCAGACCCGTGCTGTCACTTCCCCGCGCGCACGTGCCGGCACCGTCAGTAGAGGATCTGCCCCTTCCTCGGGTGCATATTGAGGTTGGGGACGTAAAATACCTTCCACCAAAAGCTGACCTCTATTTACAGTATCCCCAGGTTTAACCTTGGCTTCCCCGACAATCACAAGCACATCGGTAACTAAGCCGTCCTTTGCAGCTACAAGATGTGTATGGGTATCCACGTCGACCGAGGGCTTAATTTTTTCCGCCACTTCAATCACAAGCTGAGTGCCACGAACATGCACACCAACCCATTCTAACCTCGGTTCTGCAATAAGCATCTGATTAGTGGCATCCTCTTTATCCAAGTGCTCCTTAAAAAGCCCAGGACGAATACCGGCTTCTTCTGCTAATTCTAAGATATAGTCAGCTTCTAAATTTTCATTGCCTTCTACTTCGACAAACAATATAAATGATGAAAGAGCATAAAGAGCTATCATAAAAAAGCAAAAACCAATGACTAGGCCACGTCGCTTTGCTATGCGACTATAAATAAATGGTAGTCCTGCTTTGCGCATAATTCGTAAACGACAGCCCGTTTGTCGTGCTAGATGGCGAAGTTCAAAGAAGCTATCAATATCCACCTTTAAAAAAGCACAGTCGGCACCACGACGAATATCCCAAAGAGGAATACGATGACGAATCGCAAGGTTAATCAGTTTTTCTACATTTCTGCCCCGCATTGCAATGAGCAGATAACCTGTCAAGAAATAGCGTAATTTTTGTATAAACACGCATAGTCCCCCTAATCGCCACTATAACTCATATAGAACTCCACCGATGGTGCCCTCCACCGCAATTTCTTCATTTGCCATATAACGAATAACCAGGTCCTGCCCGTTGACAATGAGTTCCCCACTATTAATAGATACGCGGACGCGTTCATTGGTATACTCGATTACACCTCGGTGATTCTCAATGTAGCATTGCATATTACCAATGATGGTAACACGTGGCAAGTTTAAAACAATTTCTCGTGGTAATTCTAACATATCTGCCAGTCGGTTACGCCACTTAAAACTCCTTTTTTCGTCCACGTGCCTACCTCCCATCCTTCTTTCATGTCTATGCGCACCGCATACCTCTTATGCAAGGGGTGCATAGTAAAAGGCCTCCGCGCAAGGCGGAGG
>JANKMV010000222.1:0-573 GCA_024650095.1 Bacillota bacterium
ATGGATAACTGATCATCATCATGCATGGATAAAACGACAATGGCAAGCAGGTGCGCTTATGTCTCTAAGAATACTGGCATAGGGATAAAATGGTGGTTTTAATCCAACATATAACTGTCTACTTTACGCGTTTGGAGTGAAAAGATGCGCAAGAAAAGGTATTTTCAAAATATATACAAATTCGAAGATAAGAGCAAGCATTATCTCATTGATGTATCTTTAGATGACTATGATGATGTCTATGATAATTGGGACCCCTCGCCTTTTAAAAGAAGAGATATCGAAGATGAGTTTCATGATTTTATCTTAAATTCTTCAGAGGACATTCCCTTAAACTTTGATCTCACCATCATTTTATATTTACCCAGTAGCAAACGGGACACCCATAAAGAAAGCGCGCGAATTTCTGCCTACCAAAACTACTATAATTACGCGCTTGCTCGCCTCAACAAAGGGAAAAAGAGTTTGCAACGTAAAATTATTTCTTCTTTATTGTTTGCCGCTTTGTTTTTAAGCGTAGGTTATTTTTGGGGGAATAGAGTTCCTGGTGTCTTCTTTAACGTGCTGCATGAA
>JANKMV010000222.1:583-1931 GCA_024650095.1 Bacillota bacterium
TTTTATGGGATTTTTTTACTCATGTCTTCATCACAAGAAGAGAGCAACAGGAAGAATATAAATTATACAATAGATTATATCATGCAGAACTTCGTTTTATTTATCAGGAATCAGTACGGTAAAAGAATTTCAACGCATTTATAATAGTTGTTTATATGAGGCAAATAATGCACTTAACTCAGCAGAGACAACTTCATATGTATTTGTTTTTTCACCTACTTGATAAACAACGGAAAATAGGTCATCGTTAATCTGTGAGAGGCGAACAAGACGATCTTGCGATAAGACGATAGCAACCTCCAGCCCCGCCTCGCCCACCCTGCTTCCTCTTCGTAAGCGAGGGTAGCATGTATTAAAGGCGGCCGCTAATGCTTCCATTGCTTCAGCTTCCAGGCTTACTACATCCCCCTCGCTAGCCTTCGTACTAAGGGAAAGGTGCATGTGAGAAATTTCTTCTACATCCAGTTCAACTGGCATGGGCAGTTCCAGTACCTTGATCAACTCGACATCTTGAGCCTTCCCTTTGCTCAGCTCTTTATATTGCGCGATCAAGTGATCCTCTGCATCAAAGAGGTTTACTGATTCAACAGGTGGTGACTGATTTAAAACAAGTATAAAGCCCTCTTCAAGCGGAAGCGGCTCTTCAATAATCTTCCAACTACTTAGTGTGATCACGGCTTTTCCCAAAGTTGCTTGGCTTGGCAAAGGTACAGCAACGGGTTCTTCTTCTTGGTCTTCCTGTAGCAGATTATCTGGTGTCTCCAAATCCCCTAATGATTGTTCTTCGTCGCTTTCTTTAGCATCTATTTCTGGCGGTGGGTCGGCTATTTCTTCTTCACTTTCTACTAGTGGCAATTGAGCAAAAAGTACGATATCTTTCCCCATAGTAACTCGGTTTAGGTAACCAGGTTTAACCAAAGGGCTCGTGGCCAGGCTGATGACACCACTGCTACTAACTACAAATAAATCCAACGTCTTTGTCTCTTCGTCTATTTCATGTTTTGCTAAAACAAGGACATTGCCGTCATGGGTTAGCGTTGCCAGTGTACTAACCTTACCTTCCGCAGGCGATAGTTGGTGATAGCAATCAACCACAAATTTAGTAGCTTGAGTATTTGTTATAGTCGCCGTGCAACCAACCAGAATAAGTAAAACGATCAGAATAGTAACCAGTAATCTGCAGCGCATTCAGTTTTCCCCCTTACACCAATGCCAAATCTTGGTTGCCTTTATACTTTAACATTGAAGGCTATATTCCCTTCAATATTGATAAAATATGCCAATCGCAAATTACTACAATTTTCACCATTTTCAACCGCAAATTTTTCATATCCAAGTAGTCAACTAG
>JANKMV010000222.1:1941-4371 GCA_024650095.1 Bacillota bacterium
GTGTAGGGAACGGTCTTGACCGTTCCGCGCTTGCGGTACTGCTTCATTAAAACGCTGCTCATTATACAAACACCCTTGGAAAGGAATCAAGAAAAATAGCCTGACCGCGTGGGGTCAGGCTATTTTCACTTAGTGAGTGCAATAATGCTTCCGGGCTGAAATTCTGGATCAAGATAGCTTCGTGGGTTGGTAGAAATTATTCTAATCACCTTCGCAGTGCTCATGTCAAGCGGTTCAACAATCAGGGTGCAACCTTTTCTCTGAATTTCTGTGTACGTAGGTGTGAAGGTATCGTTCCCTTCCATCACTACTTCGTGGGGCATAATTGTCCAAAGCATCAGTGCAACACCTCGCCCTGCGCCCTCTCATCAATCATTTGCTGAAGTTTAGCAATGGCTTGCCCTAAACCACCCACTTCATCAATTAAGCCATCCTCCACCGCATCACTTCCCACCATCACAGTACCGATGTCCCGGGCAAGTTGATCGGTACAGAACATGAGTTGTCGAAACTTTTCCGACGAAACATTAGAGTGTCTCGTAACAAATTTTATCACTCTGTCCTGCATCTTATCCAAATATTCGTAGGTTTGTGGAACTCCAATTACGAGTCCAGAGAGACGGATTGGATGGATGGTCATGGTCGCCGTTTCAGTAATGAAAGAGTAATCGGTACATACTGCAATGGGCACACCAATACTGTGTCCACCACCAAGTACGAGCGACACAGTGGGCTTAGTGAGCGTATCAATGAGCTCAGCTAAAGCAAGTCCTGCTTCCACATCGCCCCCTACTGTGTTAAGGATAATCAGTAATCCTTCTATTTTGGGGTTCTGTTCTATCGCGACTAACTGAGGGATCACATGTTCATATTTAGTCGTTTTGTTTTGCGGTGGAAGCGTCAAATGGCCTTCAATCTGTCCAATAATAGAGATGGTGTGAATATTACTTTCTTGCTGTGTTGGCAACGTCGTCTGACCAAGTTGCTCAATGTTTTGCAATGCATGCTCATCTTTTTGGGTGTTCTCCTGTTCTTTTGCTGGCTGCGCTTTTCTTGTCGTCTGAGGTTGACGCTGCCGGCGTTGTGAATATGGCATTAATTATCACTTCCTCGAAAAAGAGTCGGTCTGTACTAGTATTTCGCACAGACCGACTCTTATACTCGAGTAATAGTAACAACTTGCAGGCTAGATGTCCATGATCACAGGTAAAATCATGGGACGTCGATGCATTTTTTCCCACACAAAGCGAGAGAGAGATTCTCTTGTTTGACTTTTTACATTTGACCAGTCCGTCTTTTTCCCATTAACGACCTTGCTCAAGGTTTGATAGACATGCTCACGTGCTTGGTCCATAAGTATTTCAGACTCACGCACATAAACAAAGCCACGGGAATAGATCTCAGGTCCGGATAAAATTTCACCTGTTTCCTTGTTAATGGTGATGCAAACGATGAGAATTCCATCCTGAGAGAGTAGTTTTCTGTCACGTATTACAATACTACCGACATCACCGATACCCAGACCATCTACGAACACACGTCCTGCAGTGACGGTACCCACAATGCGTCCTGAATTAGACGTAAATTCCACAACCTGTCCATTTTCCATAATGAAAACATTCTTTTCGCGGAGTCCCACTTTTGTGGCCAGCTTCGCATGATGAACAAGATGTCGATACTCACCGTGGATGGGAATGAGATATTTTGGTTTAAGCAAATTCAACATTAGTTTCAATTCTTCCTGCGAGGCATGCCCAGAGACGTGTATTCCTGAGACACGCTCATAAATAACATTGGCACCTCTGGCAAAAAGATTATCGATGGTGCGAGATACCCCTTTTTCGTTACCTGGAATGGGGGTAGCCGAAATGACAACAGTGTCACCAGGAATAATTTCTATTTTTCTGTGTTCAGCATTGGAAATACGTGTCAAAGCGGCCATAGGCTCACCCTGACTACCCGTTGTTAAGATGACAACTTTACTAGGCGGTAGTTGATTTAGTTCATCCACTTCCACAATGGTACCTTCAGCTACATTTAAATAACCCAGTTCCTGTGCGATGGAGACCACATTAACCATGCTGCGTCCCACCACGCCTACTTTACGTTTATAATGTGCGGCCGCATCGAACACTTGTTGTATGCGGTAGACATTTGACGCAAAAGTGGCTAGAATAATACGCTTGCGTGATGTGCGAAAAATATCCATAATGGCAACGCCAACATCTTTTTCTGAATGGGTAAAGCCTGGACGCTCGGCATTTGTACTATCTGAAAGAGCCACCAGTACGCCTTTCTCACCTAATTTAGCCAAGCGATAGTAGTCCATTGGCTGATCATTGACGGGTGTTTGATCAAATTTAAAATCTCCCGTATGTACGATGGTACCAACTGGTGTTTTCACCGCAATGCCAATGGAATCGGGAATGC
>JANKMV010000223.1 GCA_024650095.1 Bacillota bacterium
AATGAAGAGTTGATTCTTGATGAAGATGAAGATGATGTTGTAGAAGACGATAATGATTCAAACGATGGTCTTTCTGAAAAAGAGTTGGTAAAACGTCTCGCAGGCAAAAATGTTGAAGTGGCGGAGTTCGATGATGAAGTAGAACTAGATCTCGGATCAGACGATGACAGCGACGATTTAGATGAACTTGATTTGGATAAAGATGAAGATTTTGATGAAGAAGATGACGACGATGAGAGTGCTTTTAATCGGAGCAAGAAGAAGTATAGCGACATCGATGATGATGAATAGCAAATAAGTCACATACCATCGTTGAACCTATGATCAAGAGAAGATGAAAGGGAGGAAGCGCCCTTGCTGGATGTCAACAATTTTGATGCTTTAAAAATCGGTCTGGCCTCCCCCGAGCAGATTCGTAACTGGTCGCGGGGGGAAGTAAAAAAGCCTGAAACCATCAACTACAGAACACTAAAGCCTGAACGTGAAGGCTTATTCTGTGAGAAGATTTTCGGGCCCCAAAAGGACTGGGAATGTCACTGCGGTAAATACAAACGTGTCCGTTATAAAGGGATTGTATGTGACCGTTGCGGTGTCGAAGTAACACGGGCTAAAGTAAGGCGGGAGAGAATGGGCCACATTGAACTGGCTGCTCCCGTATCCCATATCTGGTACTTTAAGGGAATACCCAGTCGCATGGGCTTACTCATGGACATGTCGCCACGAGCTCTCGAAAAAATACTTTACTTTGCGGCCTATGTTGTTATTGATCCTGGTGATACAGGCTTGGTAAAGAAACAGCTCTTAACAGAACTGGAGTTTCGCGAATATCGGGAAAAGTACGATCACCTCTTTAGAATTGGTCGTGGCTTTAAGGCAGAAATGGGTGCAGAAGCCGTTAAAAAACTGCTTCTTGAGATTGATTTGGAGCAGATGGTACAGGATCTACGTGCCGAACTTCGTACTGCAACAGGGCAGAAAAAAATCCGTGCTGTGCGTCGTTTAGAAGTGTCAGAAGCATTTCGGCAATCGGGGAATGTTCCTTCATGGATGATCCTTGAAGTTGTTCCCGTAATTCCGCCGGATTTGCGTCCCATGGTGCAGTTGGATGGTGGGCGTTTTGCCACCTCCGATCTAAATGACCTCTATCGTCGTGTGATTAACAGAAACAATCGCTTAAAGCGCTTGTTAGACTTAGGTGCACCGGACATCATTGTGCGCAATGAAAAGCGTATGCTGCAAGAAGCAGTGGATGCACTCATTGATAATGGTCGTCGCGGGAGACCAGTTACGGGCCCAGGCAATCGGCCTTTAAAATCACTTTCCGATATGCTTAAAGGGAAGCAAGGTCGTTTCCGCCAAAACCTGTTGGGAAAACGTGTGGACTATTCTGGACGTTCCGTGATTGTTGTTGGTCCGGAGCTGAAATTATATCAGTGTGGATTACCAAAGGAAATGGCACTCGAGCTTTTTAAGCCCTTCGTTATGAAGCGTCTTGTTAATGATGGCTTTGCACATAATATTAAAAGTGCGAAGCGCATGGTGGAGAAGGTGCGCCCAGAAGTCTGGGATGTACTGGAAGAGGTCATTCGTGATCATCCTGTGATGCTAAATCGCGCTCCTACTTTGCACCGTTTAGGCATTCAAGCTTTTGAGCCGGTGCTTGTGGAGGGTCGAGCAATCAAGATCCATCCCTTGGTTTGTACTGCCTATAATGCTGACTTTGATGGTGACCAAATGGCTGTTCACGTACCGTTATCCGCAGAAGCACAAGCGGAATGCCGTCTGCTCATGTTGTCAGCGCAGAACATCCTCAACCCCAAAGATGGTCGTCCCGTTACTACGCCTACGCAAGATATGGTACTAGGTTGCTATTACCTAACGTTGGAAAGAGAAGGCGCTAAGGGTGAGGGAAAAATCTTTACCACACTAGATGAGGCCAATCTTGCCTATCAGACAGGTTCGCTTGATTTGCATGCCCGCATAGCAGTAAATATTGCTGAATATCCAAAACTGTTTGTGGGTCGTGAAGATATGCGCCAGCTAGCTGGTCCTAAACTCTTAATTACTACTGTGGGCAAGCTGATTTTTAATAATATCTTCCCAGTGGACTTTCCCTATATTAATAATCCTGATTTCAATAACCCCGTGGATGATGAAGACTTCATCCTAGAAAAGGGGAAAAACGTTACCAAGCTAATTCTGGACCATCCGCTCAGTGAAGCCGTCGTTAAAGGCTTCCTTGGCAATATCATTGCCCTTTGCTATCGCAAATATGGTAATGCAGAAACGGCAGAGATTCTCGATGCCATTAAAAAACTAGGCTTTACCTTTGCCACTCGGGCTGGCTTCACCGTTGGTGTCATCGATGTCACTATTCCGGAGAAAAAGGGAACAATCCTAGCTGCTGCAGAAAAAGAAGTGGTAAAGGTTGAGACACAGTTCCGTCGTGGTCTCATCACGGAAGACGAACGCTATGATCATGTGATTGAGGTGTGGACGAAAGCCAAAGATGACGTCACGAAAGAGTTAATGATCACATTGGATCGCTTTAACCCCATCTACATGATGGCAAACTCGGGTGCTCGGGGTAATATCTCTCAGATCACACAGTTAGCCGGCATGAGGGGCTTGATGGCTGATCCGACAGGACGGATTATTGATCTGCCCATTAAGGCAAACTTCCGTGAGGGATTGACGGTTTTGGAATACTTTATTTCCACGCATGGTGCGCGTAAAGGGTTGGCGGATACTGCGTTGAAAACAGCTGACTCTGGTTATCTCACCCGTCGACTTGTGGATGTGGCGCAAGATGTGATTGTGCGCTCCATCGATTGCGGTACGATTCAGGGTGTTAAAGTTTCTGAAATCCGTGATGGTAGTGAAGTTATTGAAGATCTCCATGACCGCATTAATGGTCGCTACGCCATGGCAGACATCTTTGATCCCAAAACAGGGACACTTCTGGTGGCCAAAGACGAGTTCATCGATGAAGATAAAGCGGATGAAATCATTGCCAAAGGTATAGATGAGGTGTATATTCGTTCCGTCCTCACCTGTAGGACACGTCATGGTGTGTGCGTGAAGTGCTATGGCCGTAACTTAGCCACAGGAGGAATTGTGGACGTTGGAGAAGCTGTGGGTATCATCGCAGCGCAATCCATTGGTGAACCAGGTACCCAGTTAACAATGCGTACATTCCACACCGGTGGTGTGGCGGGAGATGATATTACTCAAGGTCTACCACGGGTGGAAGAATTGTTTGAAGCCCGTAAACCCAAAGGCCTCGCCGTTATTGCCGACGACGATGGCACCATCCAGGTGGTGGAAGCTCGCCAGCGTCGTGAAATTCACGTGACACCGGCAGAAGGGGAAACCAAGTCTTACCCCATTCCCTACGGGTCACGCCTTAAGGTTAAAGAGGGTGAGCGCGTGGAGGCGGGACAGGAACTTACGGAAGGCTCTGTAAATCCGCATGACCTCTTGCGTGTTAAGGGCCCTCGCGGTGTGCAGATTTATCTCTTGCAGGAAGTACAACGTGTGTACCGACTACAGGGTGTAGATATTAATGATAAGCACATTGAAGTTATGGTGCGTCAGATGCTGAAAAAAGTTAAAGTAGATGAAGCGGGTGATACTGAACTTCTACCAGGTGGTTTGGTTGATGGCTTTATCTTCGAAGATGTTAATGAAGAGGCTATCGCCAAAGGTGGTGAACCAGCGGTTGCACGTTCACTCCTGCTCGGTATCACCAAAGCATCGTTGGCCACTGATTCCTTCCTTTCCGCAGCTTCGTTCCAAGAGACAACACGTGTGCTCACCGAAGCTGCCATCAAGGGTAAGAGTGATCCGCTCTTGGGGTTGAAGGAAAATGTTATTATCGGTAAGTTAGTTCCCGCCGGTACGGGCATGAACCGCTACCGGAACATTCGTATTGTACCTTTAGTGGACGTTCCTGCCGAATCTGATATACTCGAGGATGTGGCAGAAGAGGGTTTTGTTCTGGAGGATTAACGAATTCATGTTAGCAAGGGAAAAGTATATCAGGATATAGATTAAATGATTGACAAGGGTATATGATGATGGTAAAATATCAAAGTGTGTCTTTTATATGAACATGGAGGTTACCAATGAACCTCGAGATTCTTACGTCAGCTCGCCATATTGTAACGGGAATGAAGCAGACGGTGAAAGCCGTAGAAGGTGATAAAGCACAACATGTTTTTATCGCCAAAGATGCCGATGATCGTATTATACGATTGATTGAGGTTGCCTGCACTGCAAAAGGTGTGTCCGTTACGTATGTAGATT
>JANKMV010000224.1 GCA_024650095.1 Bacillota bacterium
TGTAGCGTAGGCAACGGTGAAGACCGTTCCCTACGCTTTTGCAGGTACAAAAAACGATTATCTACAGTTATAAGTCGAAGCAGCTATCTCCTCTGTCACTATAATGTGCGGAAAAGACGGGTGGCGTTGGCAAGAAGAAAATCGACTGGGTTTTGCTCTGTATTATAAAGAGAATAGTGGATGCCACGGATACGACAAAATTCTTGGATCTGGGCACCATGGCGGTGTACTCCATCCCGGTACCGTTGCAACAGGTAGGGGTCAACATCCACTTCTTTTTTTACCTTCGTTTCAGTGTCCACCAGTTGTAGGGGACCGCGTTCTTCAGGCTCCACTTCATCGGGACTCACCAAATGAAAGACAATCACATTTTGACGGGCCGCCAAAAGTCGTAGCAAACCCTGCTCGTATCCCCCCGGGGATAAAAAATCGGAAAGAATAACCGTGAGTTGGTGTGGTCGTACAGAAGCGTAATACGAGTAAAGCAAGGTGTTGAGATCACCTTCTTGGTCAAATTCTTGTTCCTCCAAAAAGTGCAACACCTGCGTAAAAGAACCTTTCCCATATAAAGGCGGTAAGTATCGTGTTGGTGCTTTCGCGCCCACGGCCACCGAAACGCGATCATACGCTTGTAGGCTAAGGTAGGCCAAAGAGAGTGTTAATTCCAGAGCACGCTCTCCCTTATGGGGAGTACCCCAATCCATAGACCCACTACCATCAATGAGGAAATTTACGGTGGCATCCACCTCACTACGATTGAGACGGGTATAAAGACGGTGCGAACGACCATAGAGCGACCAGTCGACTCGCCGCGGATCATCTCCCGGCAAATACGGACGGTAATCGGCAAATTCAAGTGATGTGCCGTGCTTATTGGTGAGCCGCTTGCCACTATTATAACTGGTTAAACCACCACGATAACGTAGGGCTAGACGTTCTAAACGATGTAATTGGGGGCTAAGCTTCGCAGTCATGACTATCCCATCTCCACAGTTTGGAGAATATCTGCAATCAGTTCATCTGTTGTGATGCGTTCGCCTAGTGCTTCAAAGTTAAGAAGTAAACGGTGACGTAAGGCGGGTACGGCCACCTTCCCAATATCGGCGAAACTTACATTAAAGCGACCATCAAGGAGAGCCATTACTTTGGCCGCTAAAATCATGCTTTGAATGCCGCGAGGACTGGCACCCACCGAGACATATTTTTTCACCCGTGGTAAAGCAGCATGGTTACCCGGATGTGTGGCTACCAAAACTTTGAGCGCATATTCCAAGACCTTCTCTGCAATGGGTACCTGCCGAGCAAAATGGTTAAAAGCCAAGACATCAGCGCCACTCATGCAGGGTGTTATCTCGACTTCAGTTGCACCGGTGGTGCGTATCACAATTTCTCGCAACTCATTCACTGTGGGATAGGGCACTAAAACCTTAAAGAGAAACCGGTCTAACTGAGCTTCCGGTAAAGGGTATGTCCCCTCCATCTCCAAGGGATTTTGCGTCGCCACCACAAAGAAAGGCAGCTCCAATGTCCATGTTTGTCCAAAAACAGTAACACGCTGTTCCTGCATACTCTCCAACAGTGCACTTTGCGTTTTCGGCGTGGCCCGATTAATTTCATCCGCCAGGACTAAATTGGCAAAGACAGGTCCTCTGCGAAATTGAAAGCCACCATCGTCACCGGGTGCAATTAAGTTCGTGCCGGTAATATCCGAAGGCATTAAGTCTGGCGTAAATTGGATGCGGTTATAAGAAACATCAAAAACCCGGCTGATGGTGGTGACCAAGAGTGTTTTGCCCAAGCCAGGCACCCCTTCTAAGAGAACATGCCCCCCAGCCAATAATGCAACCAGACAGTACTCCACCACGTCCCCTTGACCGACAATAACCTTGCTAATTTCTTTCCGGGCTTGGGCTGCCCTAACCAAGAGTTGTTCATCCATTTTTTAACCTCCTCAGTTTAGGGCGCAATGGCCTCGAAGTACTCTCTGACATAGCCAGTCAAAGGAGCTGGAATCTCTCCGCTTTGTAGAGAACCCGTCCCTTGCCGGTAATAGCGCTGATAGTTATCTGCATAATTATCTGTCGTTAGGCTCGGATTATAGCGCATAATATCTTGTAAAGTGTATTGCCCCTCTTCGCCTTCCCCCTGCAAGGCGATCTCTTGCTCACCTGGGATATAGAAGAATTCATGCTCATTTGGTGTGGCACTCCCCGTGCCCGCACCGCTCGTACCCGAACCAGAACCACTGCCATCACTTCCACCACTACTAGGAACCTCACCCGTGTTATCCTCATCGTTACCAGAGCTAGCAGAGGTGTTACTCCCACTGCCCTCACCCGTGCCACTACCTACACCCGTGTCCTGTGATTGAGCAAGGCTTGCTGCTCCCTGTGCCAACGCTTGTAGCGCCGCCTCTGGAGTAAGGGACTGTAGCGCTTCCTGTAGTGAAGTTACTGAAGCAGACGTTGGACTCTTCCCCTCTTCTATTCGACCAAGAAAGTCCGCCAGGGCTTCTTCCACTTCTCCCGCAGGCAAAGAAGCAAGTAATTGTTCAAGATGTGCCACTAGTTCTTGACGGAACTGAGGATCATCTGCTAAACGTGTAGCCAACGTGTCCGCAGTTTGCATGTTCATATTGTCCTGCAGTTGCTGCAGAGAGGAAGCCAATGGCATTAGTTGCTCTCGTTGTTGTTCGAGAAGCTCCCGTGCTTCCTGTAACAGCAGAAGCAGCTCCTGTGAGTCCTCACTATTTGCCACCTGTTCACGCAACTGCACCAGTTCTTCCTGCATAACGTCTAGCATGGGCTCCACTGCGACCAATTCTTCTACTTCCTCTAGAGTTGCCAATGCTTCTTCCTTAGCAGCTTGCAGTTCCAGCTTCGCACTGTTAGCTTGAGACAATGCAGGTGAAACAAAAAAAGTGGTTACGAGGAAAAGCAATGAGAGCACCAAGAGGAAAGCCGGGGTGTAAAAGGAGCGCCAGTGAAAGCGTACCATGGGGGGATGTTGCGTAAAATATTGCTTTAGTTCTAAAAGTAAACATCCGGTCATTTCCCCAGGGGTTTCCGCTCTGTCTTGATTTTGGCTCAGTTCCAGATAGGTCTGAATCCGTTCAGCGCTGAGTAGCTCGCGGTCCATCCTCCGGGATAGTTCTAGTAGCCCTGGACGCCGACGAACATAAAAAGACAGCGCAAACAAGGCTACACTAGCGTTGGCTAGTAAACGCCACACTAAAGCGATGGAAAAGAATGATGCACGTAGCAAAAGAAAGCAAGCATTGAGCATCACTAGCATGGACAATATCGCCAACAACACTCGTAGCGCATATTCTCGCTGGTACATTCGTTGCAAAGGGGAGAGAAAATAAAGTTGTGGTGGCCACTGCATAGGATCACTCCTTTAAAAACATAGCCAATGCTCGCGGCTGCTTATTTTTTACGACTGGCCCGCAAAGGATTCACCAGCCGAGCAGCCCAGCCTAAACTTACGGCTGCAATGAGGGCGTTTGCGATAATGTTCAAATGCCAAAAGTGTAGCCAGGATAGTGTCCGAAATGGATAGGTGTTTTGACTGAGCTGGGAGAACAGGCTCACCAATGCCTCGGGATAAAGCCACTCAAAAAGAACGAGCGGATTGATAACGAGTAAATAGTGTAGGGGTAGCGCCGCACCCCGATAAAAGAGGGCTGTATTCAAGGCATTTAACATTAACGTACCTCCCAGAATAAATCCGGCCAGGCCATACGCTGCGATAAATGAGAGCGTAGTCTTACGAAAAAGGGCCGAAAAAAGCAATGTTACGCTACCAAACAAGAGTGCCGTTAGCATTAAGATGATGACCAAAATGGCTAACTCTCGCGGAGCAACGCCCCCTAGCAAAAACACGAAACCATAGAGCGGCAAAGATGAAAAAATAAGGAGGAAAACAGTACTCAGAGAAGCCGTCAATTTACCCAGGACGATACCTAACGAAGTAAGTTGGGTACTCACCAATAAATCAAATGTTTGCCGTTCCTTTTCGCCACTAATGGCGTTGGCTGTTAAGCCAGGGACAAATAACACAATTAAAGCAAATTGTAGCAGTGATAAAAAGATAAACATACTCTGCCCCAATTGAGCCGAATCCATATTGCCCATGCGCAAACCGCCGGACATACTGGAAAAAAAGATAGTACCAAAACCGCCAAGCACAACTAAATAAAAAGCTACCATAGCAAATGTACGCCACGATCTCATTTGCAAACGCATTTCCTTTGCCAACAGAGGATTAATTCT
>JANKMV010000225.1 GCA_024650095.1 Bacillota bacterium
GGGGAAGATGAATGATTAGTGTGACGAAACTACTTTGTGACTCGGATAATTACGGTGATAAACTCCGTTACGGTCACGGTTCCCGCGGAGCTATGCATGGGACTACACATGGGCATGGTCCGGTGGTGGTTTGGAATTGCACGCGTACGTGCAATTTGAAATGTATTCATTGTTACATGGCCTCAGATGCCCAAAAATATGAAGATGAATTAGACACCGCTGAAGCGAAACAGTTCATAGATAGTCTCGCTGCATTTAAGTCTCCAGTCATTCTCTTTTCGGGCGGTGAACCTCTGATTAGACCAGACTTTTTTGATTTGATCAAGTATGCTAACGAATGTGGCATTCGCACCACCATCTCCACCAATGGTACGTTAATTGATAAGCCTACGGCCCGAAAAATTAAAGATTTAGGTGTGGGCTATGTGGGGATTAGTCTTGATGGGATCGGCGCCAAACATGATATGTTCCGTCAAAAAGAAGGCGCATTTGATGCTGCACTGCGCGGTATTCGTAATTGTCTAGAAATTGGTCAACGAGTAGGTTTGCGGTGTACCATTAATCGCCATAACTTTAATGAGCTTGAACAGATATTTGATTTAATTGAGAACGAAAATATTCCCCGCGTCTGCTTCTACCATTTGGTTTATTCGGGCCGCGGTTCAGAAATGATGAAGGAAGATATAACGCTAGCCGAAAGTCGCCAAGCTATGGACTTAATTATTGAAAAAACGCTATATTTCCATCGCCAGGGGCTGACCAAAGAGATCCTCACCGTTGACAATCATGCCGACGGCGTTTACACCTACCTGCGCATGCAGCAGGAGGATCCCAAGCGGGCTGAACAGGTGTGGGAACTGTTACAAAATAATGGGGGTAATCGTACAGGCATAGCCATTGGCCAAGTTGACAACCTAGGTTTTGTGCATGCAGATCAATTTACCCAGAATCACACCTTTGGTAATGTCCGAGAGCGTGCCTTTGGCGACATTTGGACGGATATGTCCAACCCCATCTTAGCAGGCTTAAAAGACCGTAAGCCACTTTTGAAGGGACGTTGTGCCGCTTGCAAATGGCTTAGCGTTTGTAACGGTAACTTTAGGGCGCGTGCCGAAGCGGTCACCGGTGACTTTTGGGAGTCTGATCCGGCGTGCTATTTGACCGATGAAGAGGTGCTTTAATATGGAATTTCCAATTGTTAGGCCACGACGCTTACGTCAAAATGCAAGTATGCGGACGTTGGTACGGGAAACGGATTTACGGGCGCAGGATTTTATATATCCCTTATTTGTAACACAAGGAGAGAACGTGAAAAATGAAATTCCCTCTATGCCGGGTGTATATCAAATGTCAGTAGATCATATTTTACGTGAAGGGGAGGCATGCCTACAGCTAGGCATTCCAGCGGTGCTGCTTTTTGGTCTTCCCGCGTCTAAAGATGAAAAGGGTTCATCGGCGTATGACGCCAATGAAGTTCTCCAAAAAGCGGTGTTTGTTCTTAAACGAGCGTACCCGGAGCTGTTGGTGATAACGGATGTCTGTTTATGTGAGTATACCAATCATGGACACTGTGGACTCATTAGTGAGGGTGATGTTAACAATGATTCAACGCTACCGCTGTTAGCCCAAGTAGCACTTTCCCATGCGCAAGCAGGTGCAGATATTGTGGCGCCTTCAGATATGATGGATGGCCGTGTTGCTGCCATTCGTCAAGCTCTTGATGTGCACCACTACGACCACATTTCCATTATGTCCTATGCAGTGAAGTATGCATCCGCCTTTTATGGTCCTTTCCGTGATGCCGCCGGCTCGGCACCCCAGTTTGGCGACCGTCGGTCATATCAAATGGATCCGGCTAACGTGCGGGAAGCAAGTAAGGAAATTGAGCAGGATCTTTTGGAAGGCGCCGATCTGGTGATGGTGAAACCAGCGCTATCTTATCTAGATGTGATTCGCGCAGTGAAGGAAATGACAACGGTTCCCGTAGCTACCTATAATGTTTCTGGCGAATATTCCATGGTTAAAGCGGCTGCCCAAAAAGGTTGGATTGATGAAAAAAGTGTGGCCTTGGAAATGCTACTTTCCATGAAGCGTGCCGGTGCCGATATTATTCTTACCTATTTTGCTAAGGATGCTGCCCTGTGGCTAAAGGAGGAAAAAAGTTGAAGATTATCTCTTGGAACACAACACGGGAATGTCATCTAAAATGCAAGCACTGCTACCGTGAGGCAGGTGAAAAAGAGCAAGGTGAACTGACGACGGCAGAGGGAATGAAATTGATTGACGAAATTGCAGCTGCTGGCTTTCAAATTTTGATTCTTTCCGGCGGGGAGCCACTCTTACGTGCAGATATTTATGAATTAACTGCCCATGCCAAAGCCAAGGGTCTCCGTCCGGTATTTGGCACCACCGGTACCACCATTACGCTGGATGTAGCGCAGAAACTAAAAGATGCTGGCGCCTCTTGTATGGGTATTTCCTTAGATAGCGTAGACGCGGGAATCCACGACGAATTTAGACAAGTTAGCGGTGCTTGGCAGGGTGCCATCGACGGTATGGCCAATTGTCAAGCCGTGGGGTTACCTTTTCAGATACACACCACCGTGGTGGAAAAGAACTACCACGAGTTTGAAGCCATCACCGATTTAGCCGTTGCCAAAGGCGCCCGCGCCCATCATGTTTTCTTCCTTGTGCCTACCGGTCGTGCTGTGGATATAGAAACGGAAGCTTTGCGTGAAAAGCAGTATGAACAATTGCTACATCGTATTTTAAAGAAACAACAGCTAGTCGATATTGAATTGAAACCGACCTGTGCTCCGCAGTTTATGCGTATTGCCCGTCAAATGGGGATGAAAATGCGCTTTAGCCGTGGGTGCCTTGCTGGCACTGCTTACTGTTGCGTTACCCCTAATGGTGACGTAAATCCCTGTCCATATTTACCCGTCAAAGTAGGAAATGTGCGTGAGTTGCCGTTTGATGAGATTTGGCATAATGCACCTATGTTCCAAGAGTTTCGTAGTGATGAATTCACTGGAAAATGCGGTGTTTGTGACCATAAAGATGTTTGTAGCGGTTGCCGCGCGCGCGCCTATTTTTACACCGAAGGTGACTACATGGCTGAGGATCCTTGGTGTCTCTATCGGAGAGGTTTAACTCATGACGCAGATAGCGCCTCATAATCTCACGACCATAGATCGAAAGATACTTAACATGATTCAAACATGTTTTCCCCTTGTCCCGCGCCCATATGCAGCCATAGCAGAAGAAGTGGGACTACGTGAGGATGAGGCGTTGGCTCGGGTGGTGGCCTTACAAGAGGCTGGAATCATCCGTCGGATCGGTGGCATATTTGATTCACAAAAGCTCGGGTTCTCCTCTACATTGGTGGCATTAACCGTGGAGGAAGACAAAATCGAAAAGGTGGCCACTGTCGTAAGTGAGCTTCCTGGTGTTACCCACAATTACCAGCGACAGCACGAGTTTAATCTTTGGTTTACATTGCTTGCTTCTAGTGCACAGGAACTAGAAGCAATACTCACTATGGTAGAGGGCTTACCTGGCGTACGTAAACTCCGCAATTTGCCCGCCCTTAAACTTTTTAAGATTGGTGTTAATTTTAACATGTCGGAGGATAGCAATGCGCTTATCTGATCTAGATAAAGAAATTATGGCTCATTTACAGGGAAATCTTCCGTTACAGAAAGAACCGTATGCTGCCATTGCCACGGAGGTAGGTTTGACTACCGCTGAGCTACTAGAAAAAATTAACTGCTATCTTGAGAGTGGTGCGATGCGCCGCCTTGGAACGATCCTCCATCACCACCAAGCGGGCTACGTGGCCAATGCCATGTGTGGCTGGGTGGTTCCACCAGCAAGGGTGGAGGATGTTGGCACCGCCATGGCCTCTTTTTCTAATGCGTCCCATGTCTACCTGCGGCCAACATACCCGGACTGGCCTTATAACTTGTTTACCATGCTCCATGGGAAATCTGTTGAAGCATTGGAAGCAGCGGCTGAAGAGATTTCAGAGTATACGGGTATCGCCGACTACAAACTACTATACAGTGTTCGGGAGTTTAAAAAAACCAGCATGCAGTATTTCTAACACTGCCAGGAACTGTAGTGCCAAACCACAGAAGATAATATCGTTTAATCAAATGTAGGGAACGTTCTTGACCGTTCCGGACTCCTAGAAGTAGCATATATAGGGTACAGACAAGAACCCAATGTAGGGAACGGTCTTGACCGTTCCCTACTCCTAGCA
>JANKMV010000226.1 GCA_024650095.1 Bacillota bacterium
TTATGAGGCTCTACAGTATTCATGATTATTCCTCCATTTCATTGAATTATATATTTCCATAGACATCACTCAAAAGTAACAACTTTCCTATAATACAGGAACAATTTCATTTTATAGACCATGGCTCTTTACTTCCATTAATCCCTTCTCACCTTGTTTAGTGACTTCGTTATACTTTTTAAAAACAGCCCTGACTGTTCAATGATTAACCAGGTCCAGCACTGGCCGGGCCTACAGTCATAAGTTACTTACTTCCTTTCTTTGATGTTAAAGCTCAACCAGCTAGAGCCAACGGTCCCGAACCTTGACTTGTCTTTTTGTCATATCGGCGTTTTAGGCATTTTCTGCTTTACTCGCTAAAACTCTTAAACGCCTCGATAAGCTTATCTTTTTCGGGATGCACCACCATGCCAATCTCATATGCGGTCAGCATAATGTTCCCATTCATAATTGATGACACTTCCCTAGTACCAAGCAAATATTTTTCTGTAGTTCTGGCATTTTCCAGTTTATTTAACAAATCTGCGTCCCCTGTCTCTGGATCAAAGAGGTAGATTTCAGCAGGACCTCCTGCGATATCAAAGCCCAGTCCGGCAACAGCACCAATTAATTCAGCGTTCTTTTCGTGGACATCAGTAGCTTCCAAACCTTGGGACTTAAGGTGGTCTATCACCTTGTTCAGTATATTGCCTTTAGTTTCGGATATTGTCTGCTGTAGCTCATTCGCATCAGATTCTCCTGTTTCTTGATTACTTTCTGGCACCGGTTCCTTTTCTGTAGCCCCACAACCTAATAAGCAAACAGCCAACAATAAAACTAACCCAACTAGGATAAGCTTTTTCACAAAAATCCCCCTTTCCATTATCACAATACAACACCTTAAGCCAATGACATAAAGCTAATCACTTTACATCTTAACTGGAAATCAAATGGACAATATCAACATATAATACTTACCTTCTTTGGTGTTTTCGTATAGTAAAACCTATATGTTTTTAATTAATTCATTTAACTCCACTCCCATCACAATATTCTTTTCTAACAAACACGTTACATCAATGATCCTGATACATGAGAATTATTTTCTATTTTCACCATTTGTGTAAGGTAATTTAACCGAATTACACCAGGATATTTATTCTGATGGTTTCAAAAATTGCTTGATATGCTTCTATTATTGCCTTATAATGACATTTAGTGTTAAATATTGGATGGTTAGGGGTTTATTATGAAACTATTTTGTGAAGCCCTGTTTCAAGAATTACCTGCCAACATCCCCAAAATTGTAAAAACTTTTTCCAGCGATAAATTAACTATTTTTAAAAGCAAATAATGTATTTTCAGATCCTAAAGCATTTGGGTGCTATAAGTTTCTTGTGCCCTCCAGAAATATGCCAGCAATCATAGTGGAGAAAAAAAAATATCGCCTGGTACAAAATAGGATATTTCCTCTGAATCCAGACCAGACTCACCTGTATACCAAAGAAAAATTAGTTGAAACTTATATGGCTATTTTTATCAAAACCGAGTATATGAAAGAGTATTCACACTTACTTACGGGGAAGAGTAAATTGTTTTTCGATAACGGATCTTCTAAAAATATGGATACTAATAAGCAGACTACTATTTCTATTCATGGAAGAGGCTGAAAAGAAGCAACTCGGATACGAATTTATACTGCAGAGTCTTAATGCAGAAATTATAATCAGCTTGTTAAGAAACATAAGAAGTAATCTTTCTTGTGAAACTACCTCTAATTCTTCAAACATTAAAAATCATATAGACAATATCGAACATATAGTGCTTGCGTTCTTACCCAAATTATACCAGAGAGTTTATTGCCGATGGTTTCAAAAATTGCTTACTATGTTTCTATTATTGCTTTATAACTTTTCTTTTGCCGTTAAGTGAATTTGTTTTACCAGGTTGAAACATCGAATAATAGGTGGAGACTCTACTCCGCCTCATCTTCCAACCCCCGGCCAAAGCTACTGGCGAGAACTTTCTTGCACCAGCGTCTGTTAACCTGGTCTTGGCTAAAACAGGAATACTCCTTCTCTCTACGCTACTAGTAAATGATTAGTGCTCAAAAAAAGATGGCTCTAAGGCGAGAACCATCTTCGTATATCTTTTAAATTAAGTATCTCTCAAATCCCACCCAGTACCTTTGCCCAGACATCATCGGCAATAACGTCCACGGCAGATATCCTTATAACTTCTGGATTGGGGTCAAATGCAGCAATGTCGGCCTCCGTTTTTAACAGGATTGTTTCATCCACCAGATCTGCTTTATTTATTAACACTGTATCAGAACCGATAATCTGACCTGAAAGCAGGCTATTCAGCGGCAACAAAAGGCGAGTCCACCTTGCCGCATCAACAAGAATACAGATGCGAGAATCCATATTTAGCGCAATCTGTAAGTTTTCTTTGATTAACCCTGGGTACGCAAGTCCCGTTGTTTCTACAATTAGCCATTCTGGGTTATATTGCACCTGTATGCGATTAGCCGCATCGACCATTTCACCCGACACTGTGCAACAAGCACACCCAGCAAATAGATCCTCTACCCTGAACCCATCACTACGTAAGAATTTATCGTCAATTCCTGCTTCGCCTATTTCATTTTCAATAATAACGACCTTTTTCCCATCACTCGGACCGCTCTGCCTAACGATATACCGTGCAAGCTGCATCAAGGCAGTGGTTTTTCCTGAACCGAGAAATCCGCCAAAGATCAATACCTTCATTTTATACTCACTTATAAAAGTCATGCCCTATTTCTTCAGCTGCACGGACCAATACACCATTTTTTCGTTTAACCTCTTCATCATCCATGGCGCCTAGAAAACCGCCACTGAAAGCATATCCACCACCGGGAGCAAGCCTGTAAATGATGTCTTTGACAGAATCATAGATCTGCTCATCCGTTACATACGGTGAGGCCAAAACCCCACGTGCGTCCCAACCGCCAGCAATAACCAGCTTATTACCATACTTTTTCTTAATATCATCAAGGTCGTTAATGGTCTGTGCCGGATCCCATAAGCTTACGCCAATGGCCAACCAGTCATCAATGAAGCATTGACACTTACCGCAGTTATGCATACCAATGGGGATACCCGCATCACGTGCAATTTGTGCCTGTCTATCATGAAATGGAATAACTAACTTGCTGTACATTGCCGGTGAAATAAACGGATTTAACCACGCCGCGGTATCATCGGCCAAAGAGAAAACATCCGGCTGATAGTATGGCATAATGTTTTCGGCGACAATGCAATAGAAATCGCATATGTAATCAAAGAGTGCAAGCACCTCGTCCGGCTCCTCATGCATGGCGCAAAGGCCTTCGCTAAACCCCATATAAGCCATCAAGTTCTGGAAGTAACCAAAATGCAGAGCAAATGTTATGGCTGTTTCATTACGGTCTATCTTCATAGCATCAAGATGATCTTTTGCCATTGTTTCCCAGTCTACACCCGAGATATCGGGAGCTTGGATAACATCCCGCCACTTTTTAATATCTTTTAGAATAAATTGTCCCGGTTTGGGGAGCATGGCACCACCCGTCTCTTTGGTCGCCACAAACTCAACACCCCAAACATCTTTGCCGCCACCCGTCAGACGATACTCGCTAAGCAGTGGTGGTTCCACCATTTGGTTTGGTATTTTGGCTCCTGGAGGCCCCCCAAAGGTAAATCTCGGCACCCACTCTGGTTGTTCTCCACGCAATAACATTAAGTAGTTTTCTTTTTGTGTCGTCATATTTATTCTCCTTTCCATTATATGTTTGTAGCACAACTAGTGCTGTCATCCCCTAAAATGAGTAACGTTTACGACCATAAGATAACGAAGGGTTAATAGTAAGCACTGACAAAACTAAATGATGTATAGTCATATAAAGCAACAAGCATTTGTAATGTCCAACATTGTTAACTTTATTATACTATTAATTATGAAAATTTAAAATATTTAAATTAATTGGGTACTCCAATGGAATAACGAGATCATTAATCGCACCTTCCTGCTTGAGCAGAGAATTGTCTGCAGATAGTAACCTGTCTATTCCGTAACGCTGAATTAAGTCATCCTCCAAGCCGATAAAGAACCGACTCTCTCCCGGGTCGCCCTGACGCCCGGCTCGGCCACGCAGTTGATCATCAATCCTGCGGCTTTCATAACGTGTCGTTCCAAT
>JANKMV010000227.1 GCA_024650095.1 Bacillota bacterium
GAAGCAGACTAGTGTAAATTAGTATGCTTCTTCATCTTGCCAGTCTTCCAACTGATACAACGGTGTTCCACAACGCTGTATTTATCCAGAGATACTACAAAAGTTTTTTTTACTTTGAGTAAAAGACAAACCCTCTCAATGGACTCTTTTAACCGTCCATTGAGAGGGTTTTAACTATTATAGAAAGAAGTTCTATAATTATTGGATTTCGTCTACTAAATAATGTACTTCTGGGAAGTCAATTTCACGCCTGATTGCACTTCTTTTTAGATTAGGAGTATCAGGGCGCAAGATTTCATAGGTAGCAGCGCCTAATATTAAAGTTGCTTCCTCAAGTCTTTCCTTTGACATGCGATCAATCGTATCAAATGGGGTATGATACCATGCCTCAAGACCATTACCTCCACCCCACGGCATACTCCCTGGATACGCTCTGGCGTAAACAATGGCAGGTATTCCTGCGTTTTGGAAGGGGACATGATCGGAACTTCCTACTCTTCCACCCCACTGGACTGTTTTTGAGATTCTACTTCCCGCATCAATTACACTATCAATCATCAAGTTGTTTATGCCATTTGACGTGGCTGCAAACATAAATTCAACTGGTTCATACGCTGAACCCAGCATCTCCATATTTATCATGCCAACAACTTGTGCTCGTTCACTGGGCGAGAGGCTGTTTACATATGCGTAGGATCCAAGAAACCCTCGCTCTTCTCCCCCAAAAGCGATAAACCTAACTTCCATACCAATGGGATAATCCGCAATTACGCGTGCGACCTCGAGCATTGCAGCTATACTACTGGCGTTATCATTTGCTCCCGGCGCACCATAGACGGAATCATAGTGCCCACCAATAATTAAAGCTTTGCCCGTCTGTTTTTTAGCATTTTGTGGTTTCCGAGTGGCTACAACATTATAAGACGTTTTTTGTGTCTCTAGTTTTATGTTAACAATGGTTTCACCTGTCACCAGTGAATTACGAATAGCATCTCCTTGCTCGTTTGAGACGATGATAATGGGAATTGCTGATGTAGGGGTATGCACTCGACCTCCTAAAGAGGTAGGATTTAATGATTTTTGAACAATAATTATGCCAGTTGCGCCAGCGTCCATGGCAGCGGTTCTGTATGTTGTATAATTAGTTGATCTGGTGGCATTGGTCGCGCTATCCATCAAAGCAATCTTGCCACTGGCATCGTTCGGAGGAGTTAATGAGTTACCCCAATCAACGATCTGACCAGTTACTCCCCCACCTAAAGTCAATGCTGTTTGGGTTATCGGGGCAGGAAATAATTGATATTCAACTGGCGCTATAACCTTAACTTCAGGGACAATTACATTTGTGGGGAGATTGAATTCCTGTAACGTTGTTTGATAACCATAGCTTTCAAAAACATTTGCAAGATATTGGGCAGCTGCTTTCTCTTGAGTAGAACCTGTTGCTCTAGGTCCAATCTCTTCAGCCAAATATTCAAGGTGACCCCAAGCATGGTCGATACTAATTCTTTTAACCACTTTGTTATCAAAAGCTTGCTTTGGCAGGGCAAATGCAGGCAGTGCTATCGCCCCAATCATGAATAATACCAACAGTAGTATTGTTAATCGCTTGTTACTCTTCGTCATGTTCATCTTCCTTTCATTTTTCGTTCAAATATACGTCCTTCAACCATGATGTTTTGAAAATACTCTCTTATCACATCCATCGCTAGGTTATTTCGACAATTACTTGATGTACTACTCTAATTATCGTGATTAAGCGTGAATTTGCTCATACTATGTCGAAAATGATCCAAATTTAAGTTTACGGAACTAATACTCATTATCTCTCATTGTTTCTCCATTAACGTGCTATATTCCTCCTATAATGATAATTTTCCTGACTTTTTATATTTGCAATTGTGGCAGAAAACATTAGTATTCTAAAAACGCAGTAACTACACAATAGATGAATTATTATTGGCGGAGAGATTAATTAAAAACACAGAAAAGAGTGGTTTATAAATGAAAAAACACTATCACCTATTTGGTATTGTTGCTCCTTCTTTATATATAGCTACCGTTATATTGGGGGGATTTCTACAGCGTGATTATAGCCATACTGACCAAGCCATCAGTGAACTGACAACTTCAGGTGCTCCTTATGCACTACAGTTGAATGTATTGTTTACTATTTCAGGAATCATGGCTACTATATTTGCTTGGTCAGCTTATTTCTACGTCAGCAAATTTAACAGCAGATTGCTAAAGTTAGCCATGGGTACTCTTATTACAGTTACTTTAGTAAGCCTTGTTTGGCCACTGTTTCCCATGGACGCTAGAGGTGCGGAGCAAACTGCTCATGGCATTATTCACCTGGCCCTGGCCGGAATTGTGTCTCCATTGACGATATTGTGTCCTGCACTGACAGCTGTCGGCTTCATGCAGATTGAAGGGTTTAAAGGATATGTCATTGCTTCATTTATCTTCTCATCAATAATATTAATAACAGGGATACTGGCAGTTCACAGTACGCAGATAGGAGCCGCTAACCTTGGCATTTACACCCGACTAACTATCGGCACTTACCAGCTCTGGATGGCTTACAGTGCAGCAGTCTTTTATTGTTTTCCACATAACACAACCGGCAAAGTATAATTGCAAATTTCATGAGTAGGGTGATTTAGATGGTTAAGAATGTAGCTGCATATAACAGCTTAACTCCTTGAATATTTAGTTGTTTTTAGAAAACAATAATGTTAAGGGAGGGATCAAATTGAATAATTCTATAAACAAGATAATGACAAAAAATGTAGTTTCAATGTCTTCTCAACAAACAGTTCAAGAAGCTGCCCAACTTATGAAACAACATAATGTTGGCGTAATTCCTATTGTGGATAACGGTCAGCTAAAAGGAATTGTAACAGATCGTGATATCATCATACGGTCAACGGCTGATGGAGGAGCTGCAAATACTCCAGTATCTCAATGTATGACAACTAATGTAACAGTTGCAAATTCTAACATGGATGTACATGAAGTTGCAAATTTAATGGCTCAGAATCAGATTCGTCGTTTACCCGTAGTTGAGAATAATCAATTGGTAGGGATGGTAGCACTCGGAGACTTGGCTGAACAGAATGTTTATCAAAGCGAAGCAGGGCAAGCACTTAGTAGCATCTCAACGCCTTCTCAGCCCGATCAACTTACCCAATAGATGTAAATGAAAAGAACCAGATTGCAGTATTTGTTACGTAAAGCTGCTATCTGGTTTTTCTATTATCTTCTAATCTAACATGAAAAGCATTCCCTATTGAATAAACAAAGAAGCTGGTAGAAGCATACGGCAATGCAGCAGCTTTAGATAAGCAGAGCAGATGCTATTTAAATACAGGCTATGGTGGATATTAAATTTATAAAGAGAGAGACCAACGGCTTTGTGCTCCGTTAGTCTCTAAAATTATGGTGTATTGGGAACATATTGAAACGACTCAGCAGATCATATTTTGCGTGCTATTTCGTTTGCGCCCCAAATTGCTTCCAATACCTTTGCAGGTTGCTTGGCATCGCCAACGACATGATATTCGTAGCCTAGATTTTTCACAATATCTATGATTGAGGTATTACTTTTTGCGCCAACGGCAATTACAACCGCATCGCAAGAGATATCTTCCTTATTGCCATCTTTTTCAACGGTAACAAAGCCGTCGCCAATTTCTACACATTTGGTATTGGTATGAACGGGTATGTTTTTATCAGCTATAATCCCAAAAACATACGGTTTTATATACATTTCCAGATCTTTTCCTACCTCGTCTAGCATTTCAATTACTGTTACATTTTTCCCTTGCGCTGTTAGTATTTCCATTGCTTCCAGCCCAATCAAGCCGCCGCCGATGACAACAATGTTAGCAGCACTAATTAGTTTATCTGAGACAATAACTTGCCGTGCTTCAAAAACATTTGGCTGATCTACTCCCGGTATGTTTGGAATAATGGGATCAGCACCGGTGGCCACGATGACAACATCAGGGTGGACTTCCTTTATTCTTTCTTCAGTTGCTGAAGTATAAACCCTTATATCTACGCCTGACAGAACTTTCTTGTCAACGACTTCGGCTCCTCCTTGTTGGGTCAGACCCAAAACCAAGATCACTCCAATGATTAATATAACTGCGGTGGGTAGTGGTGTCTTGCC
>JANKMV010000228.1 GCA_024650095.1 Bacillota bacterium
ACATAACGAGTACTGTATTGGTAATGTTTGACAAGCGGGACAATAATGGGTACCTGATCTTCTCATTAATGGAATAACCCAAAATGGTGAGCACAGCGGCCATAAAGGTCCCATTAAGTTCCTGACGAAAGATAGAAAAGAAGGCTAAAATGATGGCCGCATCATGCAAGAGAGCAATAATTGCAGTCATGGCAAAGCGATATTCAAAACGAATGGTTATATACGCAATCATACATAAGCTAGCGATCAAAAGGCCAAGTAACGCCTGTCGTTGTAGTTCACCGCCGACCACCGCACCGACATTCTCCATACGTAAGAGAGCGTCATCCGTTAAATCAAAGCGCTCAACAAAGGCTGTAAACACTTCATCCTGTTTCTCTGCCGTTAGTTCAGGTGTTCTAATCAAAACCTCATTAGATTCACCTTCCCCAAGCCCTTCAACACCTAATTTTTGCAGAGTAGCACCTTCTAACCCGAAGGGCGTCAACGTCTCACGGATTTCGTCAAGTGTATACTCCTGATTCATATCAATTTGTATGATCGTTCCACCGGTAAAGTCAATGCCATAGTTTAACCCCTGGGTAAAAAGAGACGTTACACCAAGCAAAATGAGTATGGCAGAAAAGATAAACGCTAATTTTCTGATACCAACAAAGCTAAATGTTTTCATTCTTTCGCTTTGTACAGCAACAGCAGGTGTACGCAAGAGTTGTGCACGCGCCGCTTGACGCAATAAAAAGCGTGTCAGCACAACGGCTGATAACATACTGGTGAGAATACCAATACTTAAGGTCACGGCAAAACCTCGCACCGGTCCCTGTGCAAAACGGAAAAGGACAGCTGCGGCAATCAGTGTCGTTACATTGGAATCAAGAATTGCACGAAAGGCGCGATTAAAGCCTGCTTCAATGGCGGTACGCATGGTGCGTCCTGCCTGCAGCTCTTCTTTAATTCGCTCAAAGATAATCACATTGGCATCTACAGCCATACCGACCGATAGAATGAGCCCAGCAATACCTGGCAGAGTTAGGGTGACCTCGAGGGCTGTCAAAACACCTAGCACAATGGCGCTATAGATAATGAGAGCAATATTGGCCATCAGGCCAAACGCACGGTAGTACGTAAATATAAAGAGTAAAATTAGTGCAATTCCTGCTATACCGGCTCGGACACTACGGGTTAGGGAATCTCTACCCAACTGTGGACCTACGCCACGAATCTCCAATTCCTCAAGTTGAACGGGTAGAGCTCCAGAACGGAGCTGTAACGCCAAGGATGAGGCTTCTTCAGCAGAAAATCCTCCCGATATCTGCGCTTTGCCATCTGTGATCACAGTTCGAACGCCGGGAGCTGAAATGAGTTCTTCATCTAAATAAATTGCGATAATTTGGCCGAGGAACTTTTCGGTTGCTTCGGCAAATTTACGTGTCCCCTCAGCATTAAACTCTAAGGATACCGCAAGATTGTTAAATTCATCATAGGAAACATACGCGTTTTGTAGCTCATCCCCGGAAATAATAGTCTCATCATCCGGTCCTACAAATTTTAAGAGAGCCGTCTTGCCAATCACTTCACGGGCAACTCGCTGATCTTCAATGCCGGGAAGTTCAACACGAATACGATCTTCCCCTTCCCGTTGAATTACGGGTTCGGCAACACCCAGTGCATCAACCCGGGAACGAATAATAGTGATGGCGCGGTCAAGCTTGTCCCCGCCTTCAGCAGTTTCCTCAGTCTCTACCGCTCGGTAAAGTACATAAACACCACCACGCAGGTCCAAACCTAGCTTCATGTTAGTTGCCGCTTGCCAGATGGCGACAGCACTGCCCGCCAATAGCACAAGCACCAAGAGTAAAGCGAGGAGACGGTTGCTTTTCATCCGAGTACCCTCCTTGTTAGCATAAACGAATAAGTACGAATAATAATGGCAAAAAGGCACGCTTATACGCTTTCTCAACGCGCATTTTACAGTACTGGTAACACTCACAGCATGCAAACTATAAGCAATATAATTTCTTGCCAGTACAAAAAGAGCACTCTTCCAGATTTCTCCGGCGAGACTGCCCTCAGTCCCACAGTAAATTATAAACGGTTACTCATGGGTTGTCAATTTGTGTTTTACTGATACAAATGTAATCACTGTTTCTAATACATCTTGGATGGTCATCTCATCTGTAGTTAAGAATAAATCACAGTGTGCTCTGGCATGTGCCAGTCTTTGCCACTGATCATTTAATCGTTCCTGCCCCCAAAAAATCTGCCGCCGCTTTTGCGCCGTAGCTAAACTACAATAGAGGTAAACCAGCACAGTGGGATTTTTACGCATCCAGAGTTTGGGTGCCATTGAATGTTCCTGAGCACTATTGGCCGCACGATAGCCAAGAGCCGTTAACCCATTGACTAATGTTGTTTTCCCAGCTACACAATTGCCCACCACACCAATGATCCCTTGATAATCTGCCATAAATTAGGCAGCCTCCTCACAGTGGGTACGTGACACGTAGTCGACCTACAGGGTCGCCCTCTGTCCCGTTAATCCCTAAAACTAGCAGTGTCATATCATCCGCAGGGCGTGCCTTATCTAACGCCAGCGCATGCGTAAACAGCTTGTCTGCCAAGAGTTGTGGCTCACTGGCTGTAGCCTGTAGCATTGCTTCACGAAAGTCTGCCAACTCCAACTGTTGTCCAAAGTAACGTCCCGCATAAAGAATGCCATCTGTAAAGGTTACTAAAAGCAAATCTTCTTCCAGAGGAATTTCGTGAATAACGGGTTTCATATGATGATGATAGCCAATGGGATTTACAGAATCTGCCAGCATCTGTACCTGTCCCCGTAGCCTTATCAGCACCGGACAGTGGCTATTGCGGGAAATGACAACTGTCCGGCTTAGTAAATCCACCGAAAGCATGGTTAATGTTGCCGACACCTTGCCATCGCGCAGGGCGAACAAAAAGTCATGGGCAGCCCTGGCGACAGCACCATCACGTGTACCATCAGCAACAAGCCCTGCCGCTTTGCTAATCACCAAGTTACTAATGATTTTAGCAGAGCGACCGCTTCCCTGTCCGTCAGCAATTAATGCCGTTAATCCACCTGTGGGGCGCTCCACCACTTCTGCCGAATCTCCACTTTCACTGACAGCATATTTTGCAGTTTTATTAATTGCAACTTCAATTTGCAACAGCCAACAAGCTCCCTTCCTGCCCCTGCAAGTACTCTGTAACAATGCTTGCCACCAATGATTGTGGTACATCCGTAAAGGAGCGAACTTGCGCCATTGCTACCGGTAGCACAAAGAGCAACGTCTCGCCCACCCGTTTTTTATCTTGTTGGAGGGCCGCTAAAATGGGTGCCACAGTCAACGTGGCAGGTGCTCTTTTAAGGCCAACACGTGCGAACAGTGCCAGTAGTCGAGCAGCAGCATTTGGTGTTAGCACGCTAAGTCGCATCGCTAAATGCACAGCCAGAACCATCCCTGCTAAAACGGCTTCACCATGTAGGTAGTGGCTATAGGCGGTGGCAACCTCTAATGCATGCCCAAGCGTATGACCAAAATTAAGAATCGCCCGCAAGCCTTCTTCCCGTTCATCCTCAACCACAACCTGGGCTTTTAAGCGACAACAGCTAGCAATCACCTCAGTGAGCACGGCACTATCTTGTGCAAGAAAATCTGACCAACGGTTTTCCAACAGAAGTAGTAACGATTCACTCATGATTGCACCATACTTAACCACCTCAGCCGCACCGGCTAAAAACTCTCGCTGTGGCAGAGTTTGCAACATACCCAATTCGATCCAGACCATTTTGGGTTGATAAAAGGAGCCAATCAAGTTTTTACCTAACGTATGATTAACCGCCACTTTGCCCCCAACGCTACTATCCACTTGGGCTAAGAGCGTGGTGGGAATTTGAACAAAGGGGACGCCACGCAAATATGTAGCCGCAATAAAGCCAGCTAAATCACCCACCACGCCGCCACCAAGTGCCACCACCACACTGGAACGATCAAGACCCGCTTCAATGGCTGTGGTATAAAGGCTATCAGCCTGAGCCAACGTTTTACTACCCTCACCAGCCGGAATTACAACCGGAATCACGGCAAAGCCCGCGTCATCCAGCGCGGATGCTACGTTGGTGCCATAGAGGGGAAAAACATTTTCATCACTAA
>JANKMV010000229.1 GCA_024650095.1 Bacillota bacterium
CCACAACCAGATAGATGCTCGTGGTGATAAGCTCAATACGGAAAATGAAGTATTTATTTCCTGCCAAGAAGCCATAGAAGAAATATTTGCCTTGATTAAGCGTCTGTCTACAAGTGCAAACACGCATCATTTTATCGTTACCGCAGACCATGGCTTTATCTATAAACGTGACAAGCTGCAAGAAAGTGATAAGATGATTAATCTTGCAGATAAGGATGCCTTTGTGAATCGACGTTTTATAGTTTCGGAACAAGCTTTGCAGGATGATGGTATAGTCTCGATTCCTATGGGTAAAATCCTCGATAACGCTGAACATAAAGTGGTTTCCGTCCCTGTCAGCTCGAATGTTTTCAAAGTAGCCGGGGGCGGTCAGAATTTTGTTCATGGCGGTTCTTCACCACAGGAGCTGATTTTACCTGTTATTGATGTGAAGCTTGAAAAAGGCCATATGGATACCCGTCCGGCACAAATCATGCTGGTTAGCATGGTTCAGAAAATTACGAACCTGATTTCCTCCTTGGATTTCATTCAATCGGAACCTGTCAGCGATGTGGTCAAGGAGACCAGCTATAAAGTTTTCTTTATCTCTGAAAACAATGAGAAAATATCCAATGAGTGCATCTATGTTGCAGACAAAAAGGATGTTGATCCCGCAAAGAGAATCTTTAGGCTGAAATTTAACTTTAAGAATAAGCAGTATGATAAGGCCAAAAGATACTATCTTGTGGCTTATGATGAAAAGAATGATCTTGAAGTCCTGCGTCATGGAGTGGTAATGGATATCGCTTTTGCTGATGATTTTGGGTTCAGTTTATAAGGAGGGGTGAATAGGTGGATGAAAGGGAAATTAATCATAAAGAAATTGAAATAGAAGAGTTTCAGGATGACTTCGATGAAGAGTTTAGTGACGATACATCGGTAGAATCCATACTGTCGGATAACTATCTCAATGATAAGCTAAACGAAGTCTTTGCCGGGAAGATTGTGCGAAAAGATCTGACAAAGAAGATCAAAGAAGGGGCTAATGTACCTGTCTATGTTCTGGAGTATCTTCTGGGAATGTATTGCGCAACAACGGATGAAGAATCAATTACTGACGGTGTGCGCAATGTAAAAAACATTCTGGCTGAGAATTTTGTGCGCCCGGATGAAGCGCAAAAAATTATATCCAAGTTGCGGGAAAGAGGCAGCTATACTGTTATTGACAAAGTGGCGGTTAAGCTCAATTTTAAGCAGGATATTTATGAGGCTGAGTTCTCCAACTTGGGGATAAAAAATGTACCGATTTCGGAAAAATATGCTTCAGACTTTGAGCGATTGCTTTGTGGAGGCATATGGTGCATTGTTCAATTGGAATATTTTTATGATGAGGCTGACAAAAACAGATGCCCCTTTATCATCAGGAAGCTCACCCCTATTCAAATGCCTAATCTCGATTTAAGTGAGGTCTTAAAGGGTCGAGAGCAGTTTACAAAGGATGAGTGGATCGATGTAATTCTTCGTTCGGTGGGAATGGAGCCATCCAAGTTTTCAGCAAGAGTGAAAATGCTACTCCTTGCCAGAATGATCCCACTTGTAGAAAATAACTTTAATTTTTGCGAGCTGGGTCCACGAGGGACAGGGAAGTCCCATGTTTATAAGGAAATCTCACCGAACAGTATTCTGGTATCAGGTGGACAGACAACGGTAGCGAACTTATTTTATAACATGTCCAATAAAACAGTGGGTCTTGTTGGTATGTGGGATTGTGTGGCTTTTGATGAAGTTGCAGGTATTACTTTTAAGGATAAAGACGGCGTTCAAATCATGAAGGACTATATGGCTTCAGGATCTTTTTCCCGTGGGAAAGAAGAGAAGAATGCCTCAGCCTCAATGGTATTTGTAGGAAACATAAACCAGAGCGTCGATGTTCTTCTGAAGACATCACACTTATTTGATCCGTTCCCGGAAGCTATGGCTTATGATAGTGCGTTTTTTGATAGGATGCATTGCTACTTACCTGGTTGGGAAATTCCCAAATATAGACCGGGATATTTTACAAATGCATATGGTTTCATAACAGATTACTTATCTGAGTTTTTGCGTGAACTTCGAAAAACTTCTTATGCGGATGCTTTTGATCGGTATTTCAAACTCGGGAATAATCTTAACCAACGTGATGTTATTGGAGTCAGAAAGATGGTCTCTGGCTTAATTAAGTTAATATATCCAAATGGTAAATATAACAAAGCAGAGGTAGAGGAAATACTTCGATTTGCGCTTGAAAGCCGTAGGCGTGTAAAGGAGCAGCTTAAGAAAATTGGTGGTATGGAATTTTACGATGTTAATTTCTCTTATATAGATAATGAGAGCTTTGCAGAAGAGTTTGTCCCAGTTCCTGAGCAGGGTGGGGGGAAGCTAATCCCAGAAGGGTTGCATAAGCCAGGACAAGTTTACACTGTAAGCCGGGGCAAATCTGGGATGATTGGTGTGTTCAAGCTGGAAACAGAAATGGTTACAGGCTCAGGGAAATTTGAACGAACAGGAATCGGATCAGACAGAGAGGCAAAGGAGTCTCTTGATACGGCATACAGATACTTAAAAGCTAACGGGAAGAATATCAGCGGGTCAATCTTCACAACAACAAAAGACTATCTAATGCATCTCCAAGATCTAAATGGAATAGGCATCACAAATCAGCTGACGTTGGCTGCACTAGTAGCATTATGTTCTGCTGCACTAAATAAGCCCGTAATAGGCAGTCTGGCAGTACTGGGGAATCTTAGTATTGGTGGTACCATAATTAAAGTAGAAGAACTGGCCAATGTATTGCAGGTTTGCCTTGATAGCGGAGCTAAAAAAGTATTATTGCCCATAACGTCGACAGTGGATATGGTAACTGTGCCGCCTGAACTGATGGGGAAATTTAGCCTTATATTCTATCAGTCCCCGGAAGATGCTGTATTTAAAGCATTAGGTGTGGAATAAAGTTAAGAATGAATAGATCCCTTACCCGTGTTAACGAACTAATCATCACTCCGCCGATCTAGGCTATAATGGTTGAGTGGTTGAGGAGGCAAGTATAGATGAAAGAGTATGACGGTAGCGGTCTAACGCCATTGTTCTATTCAGAAATATCATCTAGCTACATGTTGTACGACATATTCAATAATCAAAAAAGTATCGCTATTGAATTTATAGAAGAAGTTTTTGGAGTGAAACCGGATAGTGTTATTGTGGAGAGAGAACGCTCGTACCCAAAAAAAGGATCTATTGACATATTTGTCGAATTCATGCTAGGAGACAAGAAGTGTGCTCTATTGATAGAAATAAAAGTGCATGATTATTTAAGTGCGACAGATGGCCAAATCATTACTTATTACAATGCGGTTGTGGAAGATGCCATATATGACGATGTTTACTTTATATATTTGACACAGTTTACAGAAGAAGAGTCTTTTGAGGGTATTACAGCTCCAAAAACTTTAGACGAAGCAAGCAGAGGTAAAGATCTAATAAATAATAGATTTGTTCATATTTCATGGAAGCAGTTGCATTCTTTTTTAGAAAAATATTGTGGCGAACTGACAGAAGAACAAAAGCTGATAGTGTCATTAAATAGACAATGGATATTGCAGCAATGCAAGACTGACTTAGATAGCAATAGAATTGAAGTAGGATCCAGAAGTTTTGGAGACTATTTCTACGATTTAAATGTAGATATTATTGCGGCTCTGCCATTTGGATCTGAAGTGTATGAAAACAAACGGCAGATATGGCGAATAGACACATACAAACTGCAGGAAAATCAGCTTCAGGCTGTCTTAGAAATAATAAAAATTTACGCTGGTTCAGAGGCAATAAACAAGATCAAGCAATATAAGACAGAAGAACAGACATTGCAAGGTGCCAAGGATTTCTTAATGCAGCTGGCACAAAGTGTACAGGACTGGAATATACTATCATTTTATTCAAGGTTGTTTTTGATAGCAGAGAAAACGAGTTACTTTAAATTTAATGGAACTGGTACAAGAGGCTTTTCTATAAAGGTTGAAATTGCAGGTAAAGGTGAGATTAGCCTGTGCACCATTTATAGAAATAAGATAATAGATTTCTCGCTTAAACGGTAGATTAACCCTGATCCAGAATTCACCTAAAAATCAATAGATGATA
>JANKMV010000022.1:0-470 GCA_024650095.1 Bacillota bacterium
GACATACTACTTAACGAAGTTCTCTTTCGATACGTATAACTTCACCCTCTGTTTGACCCTCAATATAGTTGAGTACATTATCAATAATACTGTCCGCATGACCTGTTTCACCCGCAACACAAGCAATGCCTAGCACTATACTTTGGTGAAATTCGTGATTATTTATTTCTGCAATCGATACATTAAACCTATTGCTAACTTTGGCACAAATACTTTTCACAATCATACGTTTTTCCTTTAAAGAGTGTACCCACGGTGCGTAAATTGTTATTGTAACAGCTCCTATTATCATTATTTGACCCACCTCATACTTATCGTGTTTTGATGCTCAATATCCACTTTTTCTTTTCCGTCTATCAGCGTCTACATAAGAAAAAGCTCGCTTACTGGGATCCCCCATCACACATGATACAATTTCTTATGCCAGTATGTAAAAAAGTATAGGCCGCTACACGGCCTATACTTTCTTC
>JANKMV010000022.1:480-13505 GCA_024650095.1 Bacillota bacterium
AGACAGTGATTGTTGGTGTCGAGACCTACTTTTAGAGATTTCCCGCACAAAACAGTGGGGGCAGCATTGCCTATACTTTCTTCTGGTACCGCTTATATTAACATCAGCATATATTGATCGAACAGCTGCTTATCAAATTTCTCGAAGTTGGCACGGGCAGCATCTGGAGTGTGTGGATATTTGGCTTTAAACTCTTCCCAGTCAAAGAAATACTTTGACTTAATGTTCAGGATACTTTCGTCAAAGACAAATCCTTCGCTATTGACCGGTGTACCAAACGGCTCTCCCGGATTATCATAGACGCCATAATCTCTGACAGTTTCAGCCACTGCCGCTAGGTTTTCTAAATTGACATCGGATAAGGTTAAGGGTCCTTTATCAAAGCCAAAGATGTAACCGCCACCTGGCATCATAATATCCATCAGCTCTTTTGCTTTGTATACACACTCTTCTTTGGTCCCGTGCTTAATTAAGGCGATTGGATATAATCCCTGCAAGATAAATTTCTTACCCAGTTTATCCTTAATTGTTTGCGGGTCACCATATTCAAACATTAAGCGCATTCCCGCTGGCAGTTCGAGCAAGTTGTCCAGGTAACGCATCCAATCATCTTCACAGAAGGCTGAACCACGAATACCGAGCGCCGCGTAATTCTCGTACATTTTCTTGTAGGTGGGCAACCAGACTTCCATAAAGTCTTTTTCTCGCATAAAGGTAGGCATATGTAGGGGTGTGCCCACTGCACCTTCGGGATGTGGATTCGCGGGTAAGCCCATTCTAAACATCAACGGTAAGACGGCTTCACAGGCTTCCTTTAATAGTTCCCGGTGTCTGCGGATATCTTTACTGATACCGCTAAAACTTCTCAATTGGTCGGCAATAAAGTCGTAGGGAGCTTCACAAAAACCACCCGATCCCATCGGGGCCCCTTTGTAATAGCCGTGCTCTTCTTGGAGCGCCAAAAACCAGGGCATACAGGATGCGGTATCGTTGGCCAAAGCTGCTTTCGCCATTTGCATCCGGTTAAGCATCCGTACTGGGTTAGTGGCATCTAGCTCCTGATATTGTCTCGGTATTACTTTCTCTAATAAAAAGGCGTAAGGGTCAGCAATGAGCTCGGGATATTCATCGTCATTCATGCCAACCACTTCTGGATGCTGTACAAAACCTTTATTACCCATTACAAAGGACTGTGAACCCAATAACTGATAAAACGACGGGGTCCGTGAAATGATACCCGCGGGGCCAACCGGGCTGGTATCGGAGTAGATCATCTTGCAGATCTGTTTGGCCGGTTCTGCTAGTTTGGAGTAGTCATAAGAGGTTTCAAAGACATTAAGACCTCCAAATTCAGCCAAGATGTGGCTGCCCACTGACATACTGACAGTAAGTCTTTCCGGTATTTTGTTGTTATAAAAATCACTGAACAGTTTTGCACGTTCTTGTTGTAATTTTTTCACTTCCTCTTTCATTTTCCAAACTTCCTTTCATATTTATTACGGCTCACACCGCCTACATAAATTCTATCTTGTCCCTTTCCTTAAAGTCAACAGATATTTGCTAATATTATCAATTGTCTGACTTATTGCCGCAGATAAGCTACATATCAGCTTCGTATTTTTATTTTATGATTTCTTGCCTGCCTCTACTAATGTTTTGTTACTTAATAATAGTAGACCCTGAAGAAAGAGAAGCGTACCTGTGCCCATAAAAATCCATTCTATTTTAATCATGTCGGCCATAGGACCGAAGATAAGCATCCCTAGTGGCATCATGGAGGTTGAAATCATTCCCAGTACGCCAAAGACACGACCCATATAGTCTTCCTCAACTTGTTCCTGTAATAAAACTGTGGCTGGGGTATTAAAGAGGGGCATTGCCACACCGGTTATACCCATGAAGACTAAATAAATGACAAAAACAGGAGTAATACCTAGGGCGAATGTGCAGATCCCAAATAGTAGACTAGCCAACGTCATGGTATGAACCTTATTCGAAAAGCCACCCCAAGAAACCATAACAATTCCGCCAAGCATCATACCAATGGAGAAGGTAATTTCTAGTGCCGTCAACCGCCAAACATCACTACCAAAACTGCGTGCCACTTGCAGGGGCGTTAGAAATGCGGCCGGGGCAATTAGCACTAGAAAAACAGCAAAAAACATAAAAAATTTCTTAAGAAATTGATGATCCTCAATGTACTTAAATCCTTGTCGTAGATCGCTAAGATAACTGGTTGTTTGCTTTTGCAACGCTTTGGCGTGAATTGGGATGGGCAAAAATAATGTTAAGATAAAGATGGCAATGACTGCGGTGATTACATCAACGAGGAAGATGGTTTCCAACGCAGTGATTGTCAGCAGTAGCGCACTAATCATCGGTGAGATTAGATTTACAATGGCTTGAATACTGCCGTTAATTCCATTCACCTTAGTAAGTTGAGACGCTGGTACAATCTGGGGGAGTATAGCGCCAACTGCCGGTGCTTGTATGCCTGTTCCCATAGCTCGTACTGCGGCCATGACAAACAGCAACCAGATTGTTTCGAATCCCATGGCAAAAAGGATCACTAAGATAAGCGTGGCAATGGCAATCAGTGCGTCTGCCAATATAATGAGCACTCTACGGTTATAGCGATCTGCCCAAACGCCTGCAATGGGCGATAAAAAGACGGATGGTACAAAACCACAAACGATATAAATCGTCATCATCACGCCCGATTGGGTCGTTAAGGTGATATGCCACATGATAGCAAACTGCACAATGGCTGACCCCAACAGTGAAATTGTTTGGGTTGCTAAAAAGAGAATCGTATTCTTTTGCCACTTTATATTATTGTCGGTTTCCATTTGTTGATCTAGTTGGCTCATCCCGTCACATCCCTTCAGCCGGTAGAGTCTAGCTTGAAATTATATGCTTACGACTGACATAGCCAAATGCTCATTAATTATAACATTATTTAACAAAAATGGCGCGCTTATTCAGGTCCCTCAACTTTGCTAAATTCAAAAATTACTCGGATAACTCATCACCGATATCAATCTGTTGTAGTGGCTTACGATGAAGGGTGTCATAAATGATGGGTACCACCAAGAGAGTGAGAAAGGTGGCGTAGGATAAGCCGCCGATGGTGACTACCGCCATGGGCTGTGTCATTTCAGCACCACTGCCAATACCTAAGGCAATGGTACTCATGGCCAAAATGGTGGTCAACGCCGTCATCATGATGGGGCGAAGACGGGTAACGCCTGTTTCAATAAGCGCGTCTCGTTTCTCCTTACCGTCCAAACGTAGCTGGTTTGCATAATCCACAAACACAATGCCGTTGTTAACCACAATCCCTGCCAAGACTAAAAAGCCCAATAAAGCGGTGACAGAGAGTTCCATGCCACTAACCCATAGTAACAACAGGCCACCGGTAAAGGCAAGGGGCAAGGTAAACAAAATGATAAAGGGAGATAACAAGCTTTGAAATTGTGCCACCATGATGAGATAGATAAACACAATGGCCAAGGTAATCATTACGACCATATCACCAATGGCTTCGGTAATCATGGCATTCTCACCCGCAACCTCCACGAGCGTTCCCGCTGGGGGCGTATAGGATGCCAAGTTTTTCTCAAATTCGCGACTGACAAGGCCAATGTTATAGCCCTCCTCCACCGAGGCCGTCACCGTTACATAGCGAGCTTGGTTTTCGCGGCGGATGGAAGATGGACTGCGGTTTTCCGTGATCTCAGCAATTTCGCCCAGAAGCACTACGCTCTCCGTCCCATCTTGAGCGGTAACAGTAAAGGCATACTCACTAATATTCTCACGAGTGATGAAATTGCGATCTGCGCTAATTATAACCACAGGCAGGTCTTCCTGCTCTACAGAAAAGGTGGTAGACTGGGTTTCGGTTGCAAGGGCAGCGACAATCTCTTGATATACCTGAACTACCGTCAATCCCTCGCGCATAGCCGCATCTTTATTTACAATAATGCGGGTCTCGCGGCTGGCATCCTCATTTCCGGAACTAACATCTGCCGTGCCTTCCGTGGCGGCAAGAAGTGCAGCGACTTCTTCTGCAGCCGCGGAGATAACGTCAAGATCATTACCCTGTACAATGACTTCAATCCCGCTACCACCCAAGGCAGACATGTCCATCTCGGAGGCTGAAACGGTAATTTCCGCTTCCAAATCAAGCGTGTTCTCATAAATTTGCTTTTCCACATCGCGGTTGGTCATGCTGCGATCGTCCTTGAGCAAGATATAGAAGGAAGTGTCACCACCCACGCCGCCACGCATCATCATCCTACCACCAGATGATCCGGACATGGCGCCGACGCTGCCCACAGCTTCGATATCTAGGATTCGTGCCATCATTTCATCACTCATGGCATAGATGTCTTCCTGTTCGCTACCATGTGGTAGCGTCAAGGTAGCACTCATCTGTGGTGAATCCACCTCTGGCATGAAGCTGGTACCCATCACAGTAATGCCATAAATGCTAAGCGCGAAGAAGAAGACGGCCACGGTCAGCACAATCCCTTTATGGTTAAGTGAGAAACGAAGTAGTTTCTCATAATTGCGCACAAGGCTATCAAACCATTTATACCTTTTTGGTTGTGTATTTTTCAACACCGTAGATGCCATGGTGGGAACGACGGTCAGCGCAACGGCTAAGCTGGCCAAAAGACTGTAGGCGATGGTCAAACCCATATCTGTAAAGAGTTGACGGGACAAGCCCTGAGTGAAAACAATGGGCAGGAAAACGCAAACGGTGGTTAACGTAGAGGCAAAGATGGCGCCGCCCACCTGTTTAGCACCAAGTACAGCCGCTCTATAAACGCCAACACCCTCATTGCGCATGCGGTAAATATTTTCGATAACTACAATACTGTTATCCACCAGCATGCCTACCCCTAACGCCAGGCCGGACAATGAAATCATGTTTAGCGATACATGACTAAAATACATTAACGTAATGGCAAATAACAGACTAATGGGAATGCTAAAGGCGATAACCAAGGTGGGCCAAATATCCTTCAGGAAAAGGAAGAGGATAACAATGGCCAAAAAGCCACCAAGGAGGAGATTTTGCAGCACACTACTAATGGACATATTAATATATTGGCCTTGGTCCATCAAAGGTAGAATACGAAGTCCATCGTACTCTTCTGTCAGCTCGTTAATTAAGTCATTAATACTATTGGCCACCACAGCTGTGGAAGCCGTACTTTGTTTCTGGAACGTTAGCACCACACCATCGTTGCCGTTAACTTTTGCATAAGTTTGGGCAGCATTGTCCGTCACCGATACATCGGCAATGTCGCTGAGGAAAATATCGCCAATGCTATCAAGGGAGAAAATAAGAGTGTCTTTAAGGGATTCCTCGCTATCATACTTTTCACCGACTTTAACGAGGTGCCCGTCACCTCCGCCTTCTTGAATATAGCCCGCGGGCATACTAAAGTTTTGCGCTTTTAGGATGTTACTTACCATTTCGGTGGTAATGATGCCGTTTAGGTCTCCCCTTTCGCGCGCTTCATCTCGAGCAGCGTCGAACTCTACCAAGCCTTTCTCCAGTTCAGCGGTGCCATTGTCTAACTGTATCTGTGCCTTGGCTAACTCGATGGAGAGTGTCATTTTTCCCGATTCCACCTGTTCTGAGCCGGCGGTGGCCTCGGCTAACCCTTTTTCCAACTCGGGCTTCATTGCCTCAATCGTCAGCAAACGCACTGATATATTTTGCAGTTCATTATCGATGGCGGCGATACGGGCAGTGGCAGCATTAGCCATTGCTTCTAGCTCTGTCATCTCGCTTTGGGAAAGACCTGCTAGCTGTTCCGGTAACTCTGTGGCCAACTGTACCATCATCGCCTCATAGACTGCCGGGGGCAAGGCGGCGACACCATTGGGGAAGACTTGAGTAAATAAAGGGTTTAGTTCCTCTAGTTGAGCTAACCCTTCTTTTTCCATCTCAAAGGCAGCTTTTTGAGAGATTAGTACGGTTTCCTCGGCCAAGAGAGCGTTGAGGCTAGCAATAACATTGTCCAGCTGAGCACCGGCTTCGGCTAGTTGATCCTTCTGTTTTACTGTCTCCGCATTGAGCTTTTTTCTGGCAGATGCTATTTCTGCTTGCGCATCTTTTAGCTTACGTTTAGCCTCGTCGAGCGTCTGGTCAAGATCACCGATAACCTTCTTATTAAGTTCATCAATTTTCTGCTGATTCAGAGCCACCCGTAGTTCTTTTTCCAAAAGTCCGGACGGAGAAACTGAGGCAACACCGTTCACACGCTCAAAGGAGGGAACAATAGTTTTGCTCACAAAAGCAGAGATTTCGCTACTATCCATACTTTCCATGTCCACAGTAGCGACCATGATAGGCATCATGTCAGGATTAAGCCGGAGTAACATCGACTTGCCCACGGTGGTATCGAGCTGTGCCCCTACCATATCAATATTGCTCGCTAGTTCAATCATGGCACTGTCCATATTCGTTCCTTGCACGAATTCCAAAATAATCGTGCTGGAGTTCTCACTGGAAATGGAACTGATATTATTGAGACCACTGGTGGTACCAAGCGCCGATTCTAACGGTCTGGTGGCAGTCAATTCAACCTGTTCAGGGCTCGCACCCGGATACGGTGTTATCACGATTACATAGGGCAGTTCAATGGTCGGCAGGAGATCCGTGGTCATTCCCGTAAAAGAGATAATGCCTAGTACGAGTATCAGAACGACGGCAACAAGAATGGTATACGGTCTTTTAACACTAAATTTCGAAAGCATACGTTCCTCCCTGATCAAGCTAGTTTAGATGTTGGTACCGTTCTGATGATGATTCTTCTGCTATCTTTACCCCTTCCTCCATTATATATCGAGAAACAGGTGAAATAATCAGTTATCATACGCTGAAATTCTCCTTGTTCGCTATAATCAGAGAATCCTGGATATGTTACATATTTCTGGTAAGAAAAATATACCAATTGTTTTGGAGCAGCAATTATCAAGCTGGTTGAGCGGGCGTTGCTTAAACCGTAAACCTGTGAGTATGGATATTGCTGGTCAGCAGACAGATTTCTATTTTACCGCCATGCCCATTGCCACCGGTGGTGGTAAACAAAGGTTTTTGTTACTAGAAAAAAAGGAGCAAATTAATAGACAAAAGCCACTGCATCAAAGTAATGAACTTATTCAGTTTAGTGATATTATTGGTGAGAGCCGGCTACTTATTGCTGCAAAAAATACTGCCCGCAGAATTGCGGATGCGCAAGAGCCAGTGCTCATAGTCGGAGAGAGTGGTACGGGTAAGGAGCTTTTTGCCCAAGCCATCCACCGCGCAAGTCCCCGGCGTAATGGTAAATTTGTACCCATTAACTGTGGCGCCATCCCCTCGGAATTGGCAGAAAGTGAACTATTCGGTTATGAAGCGGGGGCATTTACAGGTGCATTACGCAACGGTAAGCAAGGGTTGTTGGAATCAGCTTCAGACGGAACCATTTTTCTAGATGAAATTGAAAGCATGCCGTTGTTTATTCAGGTCAAACTATTGCGTGCTATTTCCACGGGGAGCATCGTAAAAGTTGGTAGTACTAAGGAAATGCCCATAAACATTCGTGTTATTTCTGCAACAAAAAAAGATTTACTAAAAGAAGCCGATCTAGGAACTTTCCGTGAAGATCTTTATTATAGGATTAGTACGTTTATTATTGACCTCCCCCCCTTGCAGAAGCGAGACGACGATGTTATTCTTTTGGCAAAACACTTTATCAAAAGGTGTCAAGAAAAGTATAATAAGTATCCTCTTACTGTCGATGATGATTTTTGGCATGCATTAGCTTCTTATGACTGGCGGGGCAACATCAGAGAACTAGAAAATGTCATAGGTAGAGTTGTCTACATGGCAGATACGGAGAAATTAACTATCGTTACTTTGCCGAGGGAGGTTCGCGAGTCTTTTACCCGTGCGTCTAGTGGTGAAGTTCAGTACCAAGCCCAGGTTGATGGGCTCCTGCAAACAGGTGAGGAAAAGATTATCGAAGCTGCGTTACTAGACACTAATTATAACATTTCGCAGGCTTCCCAATTATTAGGCATTAGTCGAAAAACACTGTATAATAGGATTAACAATAGTGAGCGATTAACTCAACTAAAATCGGTTCATACCAAAAAAACGGTGGCTAAAAAGAATTGCTTGTAAATTAAACAAGCTAAGCTTTATTAGAGGTACCATGCAAAGAAAAAGGCTGCTTCCCTGTCGCTAGCTAAAAAGGTATCGTTACAGGCTACCTTAAAAAAAAAATAATTAATGAAGGATAATTGTTATTTGTAGCGAAATGTATAAATGTTGCCAATAGTGTAACCAATTACCCAAGCCCATAAACTGCATAGATGATGCAGCTGTACATAGCATTATGGGATCCTGAGCAACAGTTATGCTTGCTAAGGATGGCGCTTAGCGCGTACTAATTTGTTAGAAAGAAAAAAGGAGGATTGTACATGTTAGACTTAAAAGCTTTAACAGAAGCAGTAGGGGAATTAGATGAGGAAAAGGTCGTTAGTGAATTAACAGCATTTGTCGCATCAAATCCTACAGAACAAGACGCACAAAAAGCCGTTGCAGCTTGCCAAGCCGGTATGGCCGTAGTTGGTGACCTGTTTGAACAAGGCGAGTACTTCGTCGGTGACTTAATCTTCGCAGGTGAACTGCTAACGAATGCTATTGACGTATTAAAGCCTGTTCTGGGTAGCGAAACTGCTGCTAGTGTTGGTGCAATTGTGTTAGGAACAGTTTCTGGTGACCTACATGATATCGGCAAAAACATTTACAAAAGTATGATGGAAGCTGCTGGTTTTGTTGTATATGATCTGGGTATTGACCAACCCGCTAGTGCATTTGTAGACAAAGTAAAAGAAGTTAAGCCTGCTGTTGTTGGTATGAGTGGCGTACTAACATTGGCTCTCGAAGCAATGAAAGAAACCGTTGATGCTCTTCAAGAAGCTGGCGTACGCGACACCGTTAAAATTATTATCGGTGGCAATCCCGTCACTAAAGAGGCTTGTGAGCAAATTGGTGCCGATGCCTTTACAACCAATGCTGCTGAAGGCGTAAAAATCGCCCAAGGTTGGGTAGCATAATAACTAGTTTTCACATTAAGAGTGACAAGGATAAGTTCCTTGCCACTCTTTTTATGTAAATAGGAAATAAAAAGTCCGGAATAGTCTTGACCGTTCCGGAACTATAAGAACAGCAAAAATCGATGCTTAACGGATATTAGAAAACGACAACACTACATGTTCAAAACCGTTACTACATTGTATAGACAGCAGCAAAAGACAGAAAAAGTTTCAGGATAGCAAAAAATAAACAGGACAACCCCTCTATTGCGCGAATATATTCTTGATACGACAAAGTTCGCAAAGGAGTAATTATCAGCTATTTAAAGGGACGAATTTTGTTTGGGTTGGCAAACGGCACATATGGGTAGATTAGGTAACGAAAAAAAAATATGGATTGGAGAGGGTAAATAGGATGAGTGTGAACAAAAAGATTGTTTATGGACTTGATGAAATACCGAAGCCTTTGAGCAAAGCGTTTGCTCTAGGTCTGCAACATGTACTTACAATGTTTGGGGCAACTGTAGCGGTGCCGTTGCTGGTGGCGCCTGCCATGGGAATGGATGCGGGGCAAACGGCTTTACTCGTGGCGGCAGCGATGTTGTCTGCAGGTGTAGCAACACTTTTGCAAGTAAATCTCGGTACTCGACTTCCCATTGTGCAAGGAATGTCTTTTGCATTCTTAGGACCTTTCTTTGCTATTATTGCCGCCGTTACAGGACGTGGTGGTGATGCGGCTACGATCATGACATATATTACGGGTGCAATTATTTTAGGCTCCCTTGTGGAAATGTTTATCGGATTTTCAGGATTAATAGGGAAAATCCGCAATGTTTTGACTCCCGTCGTCATCGGTCCTGTCATTGCTCTCATTGGTCTTTCCCTTTATGGATCTGGAGCCCCCATGGCTGGCCAAAACTGGTTGCTGTCTGGGCTGGTTATCGTACTCATCTTTTTCCTTACTTTAGTTGTAGGTCGCAAGAAACCCATCTTTTCTGTCTTTAGTATACTTGCTTCTGTAATTATCACATACCTATTAGCGGTAATCTTAACGGTTACCGGCATCTACACCATTGCCACGCCAGGTTTTGTGGATTTTGCTCCTGTAATTAATGCGCAGTGGTTTCGTCTTAATGTTATCTTCCCTTGGGGCGCACCTAGATTTGACCTAGGCTTTTTCTTGGTGGTGTTGGCAGGTTATCTTGCGTCTACCATTGAATCGTATGGCGATTATCATGCCATGGCTTCTGCAGCCGCTGTGCCTGAACTATCAGGAAAACAGGTTAGTCTTGGTATTGGCATGGAAGGGATTGGTTGTTTCTTAGCCGGAATCTTTGGTGGTCTAGCTAATACCAGTTATACCGAAAATATCGGATTAGTAGGATTGACAGGGGTTGCAAGTCGCTATGTTGTTAATATTGGCGCCGGTATTCTAATCTTCCTTGGCATTTTTGCTAAATTTGGTGGCGCAGTTGCCACAATTCCTTCACCCATTGTTGGGGGTCTCTACTGTGCTTTATTTGGCCTCATTGCTGCCATTGGTATTAGTAATGCGGCTAAAGCAGATCTGTCTTCGATGCGTAATTTAATGATCATAGGTTTTATCCTTTTCATGGGTCTTAGCGTTCCCACCTATTTCACTGGATTGGAAGCCGCAGGTACGCCATTTGTCATTGAAGGTGCAGTCTGGCTTTCGGAGATTATTACTACCATTGGTAAAACAAGCATGGCCGTGGCCGCATTCTTGGGTTTGATCTTGGACAATTTGATTCCAGGCACAGCGCAGGAACGTGGGATCTCTTCCAAGGTAGAACAGTAGGAAATTGGGGTAGTCGGATTCTAATTCAGCAGAATATATAATTTTAGGTATAAATGGAAAAAATAATAGCGGAGGTGGACGCATATGAAACTCACCCCGCGCCTACAGGCAATTGCCGAGCTAATTCCCCAGGGCAGTGTAGTGGCGGATATCGGTACAGACCACGCCTATCTACCCGTTTATTTATTGCTTGAGCAGATTATCCAGAAAGCTGTGGCTACTGACATAAATCAAGCTCCTCTCGAGCAAGCGCAGGAAACAATTGCGGCGTTTAATTGCCACCAAAGAATTGACTTACGACTTGGCGATGGACTACAGATCCTGAAAGAAGAAGACGAGGTAGATACAGTAGTAATTGCAGGTCTGGGTGGTCGGACCATTGCTTCTATTCTCACAGAAGGAAGTGCGGACCTCCGTACACTTAAGCGGATCATTCTGCAACCAATGAATGAAACCGGATTTCTACGACAGTTTCTAGCAGAGAATGGATTTGCTCTTATTCACGAAACGTTAGTGTTGGAGAGCAAGCACCTTTATGAAATCATTCTCGCTACGCCAGGTCAAGAAATAGAGCGTGATCCTTTCCGTATTTCGCTAGGTCCGAGATTATTAGAAAAACAGCCACCCTTATTGCCATTGTTATTGAAAGAAAAAATCCGCAAGCTTCGTATTATTTATTACAATTTGCAACAAGCGAAGAAAGAGGATGTATCTGAAATGATTTGTGAAGTGGAGAGGCAACTACATTGCCTGCAGGAGGTGCTAGCCAGTGCAACTCAAGGTGCAAACGCTGATTAATATAATAGAACAATTAGCGCCTAAACGGCTTGCGTTTGAGTGGGATCAGGTGGGTTTGCAACTGGGTAGTCAGCAAGGTACCGTTAGCAAAATCTATGTTACATTGGATGTAAATGAAGATGTTCTCGCTGAAGCCATCATGATGGGTGCCGATTTTATCGTCACCCATCATCCATTTATCTTTAAGGCTTTAACTGCAATACGAACTGATCAAGTACAGGGGGCACTAATATCGCAAGCACTGCAAGCAGGTATCAGCATATATGCGGCTCACACAAACCTGGATGTGGCAGCTGGGGGTGTTAATGATGCACTCGCCCAACGCCTTAAGCTTAAAAAGACACAGATCTTACACATAGTGGGACAAGATGAACTAGAAAAAATAGTGGTTTTTGTGCCGCAAAACCACGAAAGTGATGTGCGCAATGCCATGGCTGCCGCAGGAGCTGGATGGCTTGGTAATTACAGCCACTGTAGTTTCCAAGTACGGGGCATGGGCACATTTATACCAGGTGAAGGTACAACACCCTACCTGGGTGAACAAGGGAAATTGGCAAAGGTTGAGGAAGTCCGTTTGGAAACCATTATACCTGCAAGTTTACGGAAGCAGGTAGTACAAGCCATGCTTAAAGCGCATCCCTATGAAGAGGTAGCATATGATTTATATCCACTACTCAATGAAGGAAAAACCTACGGCTTGGGACGAGTGGGTTACTTGCAACAACCTTGCACACTTACTGAATTCACTTACTATGTCAAAGAAAAGTTAAAGATTCCCCTCGCACGTGTGGCAGGTGACAGTAGCCGCATAATTAAGAAAGTAGCGGTCTGTGGTGGAGCCGGTAGTGATTTAATTCATGCGGCGTTGTTTGCTGGAGCGGATGTGTTGGTGACGGGAGATTTAAAGTACCATGAGGCACAGGACGCCAATGCATTAGGACTTGCAGTGATTGATGCAGGGCATGATGGCACAGAACGTGTAATTGTGCCTGAACTTTGCAATTATCTACACAAACAGCTTACGTCAACGGGATATTATGTGGATATTGTTGCTTCAAGCGTTGAAACAGCGCCTTGGTATTTACTGTAAGACAGGTGTGGTACCTGTCTTTTCTTGTACTGAAAGTGTGCGTCAAGGGAACTGAATGAGGCCCACTTTCTTGTACTGGTTTATAGCGAAATGCTTGCAATTAGCAAGCGGGCCAATGTAACCAGTACTGAAAGTGTGCGTTAAGGGAACTGAATGAGGGCCCACTTTCTTGTACTGGTTTATAGCGAAATGCTTGCAATTAGCAAGCGGGCC
>JANKMV010000230.1 GCA_024650095.1 Bacillota bacterium
TAAAACAGCAACGCTTATTGATTGATCAAATGACTACTGATTTTAGCAGCTTGCGAGGCCGAAAAAACTAAAGAGTTTGTCAGCAAACTCTATTTTTGTACTGGCAGGAAGTTATATCACTTGCATTCTGCAAGCGGTTAATGTAACCAATACTTTATGCGTGCATTAAGGAAGCTGAAATAGGCACGCGTTCTTATACTGTGAAGAATTAGTTATTTGACAGGACGGAATGTGTTGATGTTGTGGCTTTTGTCATGGTCAACTGTCCGTGTCAGTGTAGCTTAAGAATGATGTGTTAGATATAGATGATAGAGGTGTAGAATTAATCATGGATCTAAACTCGCGATCAGGGAGGCAACTGCGTTGGCTGATTACGATTACCATTTGGACATTTATTCTTGCTGTCCTGCTCAGTATCGTTACGCAGACGCTTTTTCATGGCATACCCTCCATATTGCTTGCAATATTTATACTGTTAATTATTGTTGTTACCGGTATACTATTTGATATGATAGGTATTGCAGCAACGGCGGCAGATGAAGTCCCCCTTTTGGCCAAAGCAGCAAAAAAAACACTGGGGGCACGTGAAGCCTTATATTTAGTACGTAATGCTGATCGTTTTTCCAACTTTTGCAATGATGTGGTGGGGGATATCGCTGGCATTGTTAGTGGTGTTTTAAGTGCATTATTAGTTATTCGTTTACTTGGTAGCGGTTATGCCGAGCAGAATCCGGTCATCAGTATTGTGGCAACAGGGATTATTTCTGCCATCACCGTTGGTGGAAAAGCCATTGGCAAAACGGTGGCCATTAATCATTCAACTGAAATTATTCTATTTTTTGCAAAAGTGCTGACAAAGATAGAAGCGGTATTACCCGGGAAAATTTTTTTTGGGCGAGCCCTTCCTCGCAAGCGAAAGTGAGGTCACATAATGGGAAAATGGTTGTCGGCCATTAGTGGGCCGAGTGATTTGAAAAAATTAAGTACAAAAGAGCTAACGGAGTTAGCTTGTGAGATACGAGCATTTCTTATGGACAAGGTATCCAAAACAGGTGGGCATTTAGCGCCTAATCTAGGGGTGGTAGAACTTACGCTAGCGTTACATACGGTTTTCAATAGTCCCCATGATGAAATGGTGTGGGATGTGGGTCACCAAAGTTATGTTCATAAAATGCTAACGGGTCGTTGCAACTGTTTTGATACGCTACGGCAGTATGGTGGTATGAGTGGTTTTCCTAAAATTAAAGAGAGTAAGCACGATGTCTTTCAGACAGGTCATAGTTCTACCTCCATTTCGGCAGCCCTTGGTTTAGCCGAAGCGAGAGATTTATTAGGAGAGAAGAACCACGTCTTGGCCGTCATAGGTGATGGTGCCATGGGTGGTGGCATGGCATTTGAAGCTCTAAATCATGCAGGCGATATGGGAACGAATCTCATGGTTATCTTAAACGACAACGAGATGTCCATCTCCCATAACGTGGGTGGCTTGGCGGCCTATTTGGGTCGTATTCGCACCGATCCTAAATACTTTCGCCTCAAAGAAGATTTCCAGGATCTAGTGCGAAAGATTCCCGCTATTGGCGGTAAAATGATTAAATCTGTGGATCGAGTGAAAGATGCGGTTAAAACGTTGCTCGTTCCAGGTATGTTATTTGAAGAATTGGGATTTACGTATTTAGGTCCCGTTGACGGGCATAATCTTGATGCATTGTTGGCGACTTTACGTGGGGCCAAGCAAGTAAAAGGTCCTGTCTTAATCCATGTGTTAACGAAAAAAGGCAAGGGCTTTGATTTTACAGAATGTAACCCAGATTATTATCATGGTGTGGGACCCTTTGACCCAGAGTCGCCTCCAGAGCCGGGTAAGCGAAGTGGTGTACCCTCGTATACAGAAGTGTTTAGTGACACAGTATTAAAAGTGGCAAAGGAAAATAATAAAGTTGTAGCCATTACGGCTGCCATGGCCGTGGGTACCGGTTTAGATAGTTTTGCAAAGGAATTCCCCACTCGTTTTTTTGATGTCGGCATTGCCGAACAACATGCAGTAACGTTTGCCGCAGGACTGGCGCGCAAAGGATTCCAGCCCGTAGTCGCGTTATATTCCACGTTTATGCAACGTGCCTATGACCAGGTGGTGCATGATGTTTGCATGCAAAATCTACCTGTGTTGTTTGCTTTGGATCGGGCAGGCCTTGTGGGTGAAGACGGTGAAACCCATCATGGAGTCTTTGATATTTCCTTCTTACGGCATCTGCCCAATATCTCCATGCTTTGCCCGCGTGATGAGAATATGCTGCAGCATACTTTGCTCACCGGTTTTGCACATAAAGGCCCCGTTGCTGTCCGCTATCCACGGGGTAAAGGTCTCGGTGTTCAATTGGAGCAACCCCATACCATTGCCTGGGGTCGAGGCGAAGTGTTGCGAACTGGGCGCGATCTAACCATTTTCGCTGTGGGAACGATGGTCGCCCTGGCGTTGGAAGCTGCCACAAAACTTGAAAAACACGGTTTGTCTGTGGCGGTGATTGACCCAATTTTTGTGAAGCCTTTGGATACTGAATTGTTGGTACAAGCTGCTCTTACCAGTCGCTATGGAATTGTGACCATAGAAGAAAATGCATTGGCGGGGGGATTTGGTTCCGCTGTGCTGGAATATTTAGAAGACAATGGTTTTCATGAAACTGCGGTTAGACGTATGGGTATACCAGATCAGTTTGTGGAGCATGGTGCGCGAGCCCTGCTTCTGAAAGATTTAGGCTTGACCGTTGATAATATCGCCGCCACCTGTTTGAAATTGACTAGCGGCAGAGAGAAGAAGTTGCCATGGGTACAGAGCGGAAACGATTAGATCTTATCCTCGTGGAGCGGGGCCTGTTGGTTAGTCGCTCTGCGGCGCGTGCCACCATCATGGCCGGTTTAGTGACGGTGGATGGGCAAAGAGTGGATAAGCCCGGCACGCTGGTGTCACAGGTGGCCCTGGTGGCTGTGAAAGAACTACCGCGCTATGTATCGCGTGGTGGCTTAAAACTGGAGAAAGCACTGGACGCATTTGCTATTGATTTGTATGGGCGGGTGGCCATGGATGTTGGTTCTTCCACAGGTGGTTTTACTGATTGCATGCTACAAAATGGTGCGGTGAAGGTATATAGTGTGGATGTAGGCTATGGGCAGTTGGACTGGCGCTTGCGCCAGGACATTCGCGTGGTATCCATGGAGAGAACGAATATTCGCTATCTGGATCAGGAAACCATTGAGGAGCCGCTACAATTTGCCACCATCGATGTCTCCTTTATTTCGTTGGCTTTGGTCTTGCCGGTATTGCGGCAGTTAGCCGTGCCGGAGATTGTGGCCCTAGTTAAGCCACAATTTGAGGTGGGTAAAGGTCGTGTTGGTAAAAAGGGCGTCGTGCGAAATCCCGCAGATCATGTAGAGGTTTTACAGAACGTCGCAGTGGTCGCGGAAAACTTGGGCTACCAGGTGGCAGGTGTTAATTTTTCTCCCATTCGCGGACCGGAAGGAAATATTGAATACTTGCTTCACTTGCAGGACCAGCCGCAAGCCCAAGAGGAAGCCGCTTTTGATTTCGCCCAAATTGTGGAGAAGGCGCATAGTATGCTTACCTAAAAAAGGAAACCTGCCAGAAATGACGAATACAGAGGCTAGGCAGGTGAAGGATTATGGGAATAAAAGACTGGGTCCTGCTGGGTCTACTCACCCTCGTCGTGTTAATACGATGGTTTAAGAGCCGTCCCGGTAGGGTGAGCGGAAAAAAGCCGGGTCAGTCCCACGGTAAAGTTGTACAAATTCTGCAGGAAGCCGGGTACGAGGTACTTACAGTAAAGCCGACGTTGAATGTTACCATGGAGATTGACGGTCGAACCCACCCTTTCGAACTAAAGAATGACTATATAGTAAAACGTGGTGGACGACGCTATCTCGTACGCATCCGACGCGATAATAAGACAGTACGCCTGCAATCAAAATTATGGCGCGGTAGTTTACTACGTGACGTGGTGGCATTTCGTACCAGCGGTATCTTAATCGTACATTTGGAGAAGGAAACGATACAAGTTGTGCGTTTCCATATTTGACGGGAGGGAAGAGATGAAAGGTAT
>JANKMV010000231.1 GCA_024650095.1 Bacillota bacterium
TCAACGACAGCTGGTCGCAAGAAAGGCATATCGCCAGCAACAACCAAAACATAGGAAGAATGAGCACGGAGTAAACCGGCATGAATACCTGCTAGTGAATTCTTTTCAGGGCAAATAATTACGTCTGATATTACTTCTACAGGAAAATGCCGATACAAGGCAGGCTTATCTGTTACTACAAGCGTTTGCGCAAATTTTTTCTGTAGCATCATAATGAGATGGCCCACCACCGTCTTGTCACCCAACGGTAGAAACAGTTTATTTTGCCCCATACGGGAACTCCTGCCACCAGCCAATATGACCGCAGTTATATCCTTTGCCTTCAAAGTCATTCCCTACTTTCATAAGCACCCTACCGTCTTACTTATCTGCAAGCACACAAATTTCGGGTAAAGAGCGATAATGTTCGTCAAAATCTAGGCCATAGCCCACCACAAATTCATCCGGAATTTGAAAGCCGCAATAATTGGGGGTAATATCAACACCCCTTCGCTCTGGCTTATCTAGCAGGGTAACAATTCTAATGGAAGCAGGGTGACGGGAGTGTAAGTTCTCTTCTAGATATTTAAGCGTCAATCCACTATCAATAATATCTTCAACGATGAGGCAATGCTTATTTTCAATACTACAATCTAAATCCTTTAAGATCCTAACCACACCCGACGATTTAGTGGACGCCCCGTATGAGGAGACTGCCATAAAATCTATTTCTAACGGCACCGTTAACTGACGCATTAAATCGGCAAGAAAAACGACTGCACCTTTTAACACACAAATCAAGAGGAGCTCTTTATCAGCGTAATCTTGACTTATTTGTGCTCCCAACTGCGCAATCTTTGCTTGAATTTCCTTTTCGCTTAGTAATACCCTTTGTACATACTTTTCCGACACGTTACAACCTCCCTATTCGTCTGCTTTTACTTTAACATGCAACACTTTTCTTGTCGTCGGCGTGATGCGATATTGCTCTGCTATATCGATTCCACCTAGCCAAACGATATTCTCACCACAAATTACGAGCGGTACCTTGTCCCGCTCACATTGTGGAATTTTTTTATCTATAAAGATTTTTTTCACTTTCCTCTCCCCCGAGCTACCAAAAAGCTGAACTCTATCACCAGGCTGACGCGTTCGGACATGCAAAGGGGCACGCAGATTATCTGCAGCACAATATGCTTCATCCTTGCCACTCAGGGGTAGCGACACCTCACCATAAGAGATCATGTTAGCCTCTAGCCATTGTCCACTCCAAGGAAGGTAGGTTCGTCCCGGTACCTGTAACGGCACACAACTACATTCTCCAGCTTCCTCTGACATAATCGGTCCAATAGATAAGTAATTATATTCACGATGCGCCATGATCTTGCCAGGTACTCTACACCAAGCGGCTGGCCTCTTACTGGTGGCAACAGCTAATACTTGCCTAACATGGACAAGGCCAATTCGTTTTGCACCTGCATGCCATAAAGCTTGCCGGATAATGCGTGCCTGTAATGCTGCGGGTTTTAGTAATAATGAATCCAACTGTATCATGATTTCACCCTTGGCGCTAACTGATGATACTTCGCTATATGCGTCATCCGTTAAGTGAGTAAGCAAAGAGCTGTCCTCAGCCAAGAGATTTGTAGTTCGCGTCAGTGAGCGGCGAATATGAAGGCCAAATTCTTTTTCTAAGTACGGCAGAAGATGTAACCGTACACGGTTTCGTAGATACGTTGGTTTAGCGTTTGATGGATCTTGTAACGGTAAAAGCTGCTGCTGGTGACAGTAGACCTCGATTTCTTGTCTAGAAACATCGTACAACGGCCTGATAATCTCAATGCCAGGCGCCAGTGCACGTTTGCTGGGAATACCTTTTAAACCATCAAGCCCACTTCCGCTCAGTAACCGTAACAATAGCGTTTCCACCCGATCATCCCGATGATGAGCCGTAGCAATGCGTGTTGCGCCGACCCGTTGCGCGATCTGGAGAAACACCCGGTAACGGCCCTGTCTGGCGGCGTCCTGCAGAGAAAGTTGTTCTTTGCGCTGCAGGGCACCTACATGTAAACGTCGCACCGTAATGGGTAACCCCAGTTGTAGTGCCCACTTCTTAACGGCTAGCGCTTCGGCCGGAGCTTCCGGCCGTAAGCAATGATTAATGTGAACAACATGCAAGGTTATACCCAACTGAGGCGTTAGTTTATGTAATAAGTGCAGTAGACTTAACGAATCCGGTCCACCGGAAACAGCAACAACTATCGTCTCTCCCGGTAAAATCAGCTCTCTTTTCGCAATTGTCCTCATTACTTGCTCTTGCAAGGCAATCACTCCTCAAAAAACAACAGCTCTTTTTTCTCTCCATTATTGAACTTTATTTTTCTTCTTGATGCAAATCAAAACTCCTGCTTTTAACTCCTCACAGATAACATGTCAGGGTAAAACTATACCATATTGTACCCAAACATGTCCATCAGCTTCAGGTTTGGAAAATGAAAAAAGCGCGCCTGTACAATTCCATTAGCGCGTCTTTTTCAATACTGCTTGCTAACTGCAAGCGATTTAAGTTTTTTAGCAGTATAAGAAAAGCACACCTATCAGTTCCCTTAACGTGTGCTTTTCAATACTACCTACAGTAGCCGCTTGCTAACTGCAAGCGCTTTAATTTATCGGTAGTACAAAAAAAAATCCCTTATGTAAGGGATTACATTCTGCCTTTGTTATGCCGTCATATAGTCTCTTATTTTATGCTTTAATCGTTTGGCACGACAAACCAATACAGTTAAGTCATCCCGCAACTCATTTCGACCGTAAAGCTGACGGGCTTTTTCCAATATGTCATCTGCTAACACCTGAGGATGTGTGTGCGTCTGTCCAGCCAAAAAATACTTAAGCCACTCAGGTTGTTCGGGAGACGCTTCAAAAACTCCATCCGTGATCATCACAATTAAGCTATCATCATCAAGTGCCACACTCACCGGCTTCAATTCAACTTCACTCAAAATTCCTAATGGAATGGAGGCGCATTTAACTTCTCGGACACGGTCACTTGATCGTAAATAGCTTGGTGCTGCTCCTGTTTTTAAAAACTCTGCTTCACCAATTTCTGTATCCACCAAAAGCACATCTAAAGTAGCAAAACTTTCCTCGCGTGAACGAAGCTGTAGAATTGTATTTACCGTTCTTACTACCGCTTCTTTACGAAAGCCTGCCAAGAGCAGTTGTTCAACCAACTGCACGGCTGAGCGACTCTCTTGCTGTGCTCTACTACCATTACCCATGCCATCACTTAAAATAAACGCCTGCTTGCCATCACGCAGCTCCAAATAGCTATAATAATCGCCACAGATTTTCTGGTTTTCTTTGGCGGCTTGCGCAATCCCTAACTCTACATGAAAATATTGATTTTTAATTTTCTGCGAATCAGAAACACCTTCGCGTACATCTCGTGCTAAATCAATCATAATTTGCGATAACCCCGCTAACTGTGTGGTAACAACTTCATGGCTTTCTTCAAGTCGCCTGCGCCATGCTTGTCCACTTACATCCAACTCATGCATAAATGCAACTGTTTTAAGAAAATCTTCTTTTTTGCAACAGAATTTCTCAAAGAATTCGGGACTACGAACCTCGGCAATATTCTGCCCACTATCCAAATCCGCCAGCACACGTAGCATCGCGTTGTATGTACGCTGCACATCCTTCTCCCAACAGCGTCGGCGTGAAGCACAATGTTTACATACACGCTCCACTACACCATCAACCAGTGTAGCAAGCGCTGGTTCACCTTCTTCTTCATGCGTTGCCACCTGCATAAAAGCATCCGCCAATTCGTGAAAGACAAGCCCATAATCGTGAATACGAACTGCCGTTAGTTCCCGCACCTTATCCGCTTCATCATCTCGGCCTCGCCGCAAAATAGGGGTCAAGGCTTTTACCTGCACAGGGAATATCGGTGCTAGCAAAAAAACGCATCCCGCTACCAAGGTAACCATCATTTCCATCGGCACGGCGTCCCACGCAAAAACATACATGGAGAGAGCACCTGTTCCGAAAACAAAAGCTAGAGCTGTAGCCAATCTACCATAGGAACGAAATAATCCCGCAAGGAAACCAGCAAAAGTTAATA
>JANKMV010000232.1:0-3317 GCA_024650095.1 Bacillota bacterium
ATGCCAATAATATAAGAACACTCGTTTTATGTGAAGGGAGAGAAATATTTTGGGTATTTCAATCTTTAAGAAATCAAGGGGATTGAAAGAAGAAATTGATATTAAGGAAGCGTACAATATCTGGAGTATGATGCGAGCTAGGTATCACAGTGTGGACACAATTCAAATATTTAAGGATATAGCGCATGACCGCGACTTTATTATCATGTTAGGGAGGCTAGCGGATAGCTGGAATAAGTTTATATATGAGTATGAAGCACAAGCAGTGAAGTTTAAACTTAAAACTCCCATAAGGCCTCCCTATGATTACAGAACCAGTGCAAAAATTAATCAATTTACCGATCGCTATATATTTACCAGAGTGTTTAATGACATTGTTGCTCAATTGTATCCCCTTGTAACTGCGTATAGAACTACGACAACAAACGACTTAGTGAGAAAAATCATACTAAATGATTTGAAAGAACATGTACAAAGCTTTGAACTAGTGTATAAGTATGGAAAATTAAAAGGTTGGATGGATGAACCTCCCGCTTATAAGACGGCAAAAACTGTAGTAACGGAAATGTTGACGACGGGGGAAGCATTTCATCTACTCGACCATATTTCCCATAGGTATCACCAACTTCAGTTGACAAAATTTTTTCTCAGTTTTGCTCATGATAAAGAATTTCGACTTATTCTAAATCAAGGAGTTAAAACACTAGAAAAAGAAACAGAAATCCTTCAGGAGTTATCCTTGCAGCATGAGATACAATTGCCTATACGACCACCTCATTCCATGCTAGTGCCTGTAGAACCTGAAACGGCAGAAGATAGCTTCATGTATCAAGCCATTTTGATTGGTATGCAGACCGCTATCGATTTACACGTCCGTGCTGTTCTGGAAACAATTAGAAATGACGCTCTACGTAAAGTTTTTTACCAACTGTTTGAGGACGAGCTCGTTATGCATGAAAATATACTAAAGTATGGGAAGGCTAAGGGATGGATAATTGCAGTTCCTATTTATGCAGAGCCAGTATGATATTGCGTCATTCGTCATTAAACTTTTGGGATAATTATTATAGTAGAAGCTACTCGTTTGCGCGCATTGCTCTGTATATTATAAGAAAGAGTAAAACGTGTAGTTGCAGATTTTTAAGGTGATCGTATTCTATCAACTCAAGGTGGTATAAATGATGAATGATAGGTTTACTAATGGTCTTTTAGGCGGAACTTTGGCTGGCATAGTATACATAACATGGAGTCTTATCTCACAGTTCATCTTACATTGGACAAATAGAACTGTTGTTGGATTCGGTTCGCTACTGTCCTTTAACCAACCTCCACAAAGTGCTATACAATATGCATGGGGAGCTATTGTTGCCTTGGGAATTTCAGCGGGCGTGGGGATTGTCTTCTCATATTTAGTACTTCTGATTGAAAGTGAAAACCTCTACCTGAAAGCGATCGTTTACTCAATGGGAGTTTGGTTCCTGCTTAATGATGTAGTTGTCCCTAGGATTAGTGAAACGGCCGATGGACCGTTCACCATCGGGACAGTTTCATCCGCGTCAATTGGTGCTATTCTTTTTGGTATAGTTTTGGCCTATACGTACGGTTTCTTAGTGAAGCGGGTAGTGGAATAGATATTCCTCTTGCTAGAATTTTCTTTCGCAATAAGATAAATGAGCTAGATAAAGATGGCTGAGTGCGAAGCGAATATAGAAAATCGAAGTTTATACAAACATAGAAAACTGAATAATCAGTCAGTTATAGCTTTTGTTTATGCTAACGTAAACAAAAGCTATAGTATTTTTACTTGACACATTTTTACTCGGTGTAGTATACTGCTAGTAATCCTATATACATAATAGTCTATAGGATAAGTATGAATAGCGACGTCGGAGCTGGCGGCCGCCAGTGAAAGAAGAGCGAGTACGCGCGGTAAAAAGGGAAGGTAGTGATTGTTGTGAGAAATATGATGTTGGTTCTAGCAGTATTTTTGCTGTTGGTGCTCGGTATAGTTGCAGGTTGTGGTACATCCTCTGGTAACGGTAGTGGGGAAGATGCGAATTATTATACCTTTGGCGTGGCGGCACCCATCACAGGGAACTATGCTGAGTTCGGTAAAGGATTCCAGGTAGCGACCCAAATGGCTGCGGATAAGATTAATGCGGCAGGTGGTATTAATGGTAAGGAGATAAAACTGGTCGTTGAGGATAGCAAAGGAAATACGAAAGAAAGTACAGAGATTGCGAGGAAGTTTGCCCAGGACGATAACATCCTTGCTGTAGTTGGTGATTTTACTAGCTCAAGCGCGATGGCAACTGCACCAATTTATGAAGAAGCTGGCTTGGTTCAGCTATCACCTACAGCATCTCACCCTGATTATGCCGCTATGAATGAGTATATGTTTGGCATTATGGGTCGGCAAGATGGGGAAGGGCCTTTCGTAGCAGAGTATATGCTACAAGAGTATATGGGTGCTAAGACCGTTGGTATCATTTACTTAAACACGGACTGGGGTCTTTCCGCATACAACAATGTTGCAGAAAAAGCGGCTACAATAGGCTTAGAAATTACAGCCGCAGAACCTCATGGTGATGGTGAGAAAGACTTCTCTGCATCACTGACAAAGATTCGTCAAACGAATCCAGATACCATCCTTTTAGTAACGATGTACAATGAAGTTATTCTTGCAGCTAAACAGATTAAGCAAATGGGTTGGGATGTAAAAGTTGCTACTTTAGGTCCGGGCATGTCACAACAAATTATCGACCTAGGTAGCTCTAATGTTGAAGGTTTAATTGCTTCTACACCGTTTGTGGTAGAAGCAGATGATACCGCTGCTGTAGAATTCGCCGCAGAATTTGAGCAACTAGCAGGCTTTAGTGCGAATGTACATGCGGCCTGTGCCTATGATGCTGTGATGCTATTAGCAGGTGCCATTGAAAGCAGCAAAACCGTTGATAGAGAAAATATTCGCGCTGCGTTGGCGGCAACTAGTGGTTTTATTGGCATCACCGGCCCCATCCAGTTCAATCCAGCTGGTGATATTACTAGAAAGTATCGTATTATTTCCATTGAAGATGGCCAATGGGCTGTTAAAACAGACTATGATTATGTTCAATAGAGCTAATATTTAAGTAGTGAAGCATCGCTGACTATGGTGATAGAGTAGTCAGCTATGCTTTACTATTTAGACGGTAATAGAGACTCCAGGAGTGGATGTGAAGATATGTATGTAATGCAGCAGCTGGTAAATGGGTTGTCTCAAGGTGCGATTTATGCACTGATGGCTATTGGCTATACTATGATATTTGGTGTCGTTG
>JANKMV010000232.1:3327-4094 GCA_024650095.1 Bacillota bacterium
GTAAAGCGATGACTGCTGATACGTATCTGTGCATTTACCCATGGCGAAATTATTATGCTTGGCGCATTTTCTTCCTTTTATTTTTTCTTAGTCTTTGGTAACAATCTACTTTTGGGTTTAGTTTCCGGATTTGTAGTTGCTGCTGTGGCAGGTATTGCCGTCTATAAAATATGCTATGAACGTTTTTTGGATGCGCCAAGACATATTCCCCTTATTTGTACCATTGGTATGAGTATGTTGATAAAGAACTTGGCTCAGATTGTTTTTGGCAGTGAAATGAAAGGGATGCCCGATCTATTTGCGGATCAGTATATACAACTTTGGGATATCCGGATTAATTTCCTGCAATTGATGATTATTGGCGTAGTTATTCTTTTATCCCTTGTGTTATCGATTTTTTTAAATAAAACACGCTCAGGTATGATCCTACGTGCAGTCAGCCAAGACAAAAAGGCTGCAGCTTTATTAGGTATTAATGTTAAAAAAGCAACTTTACTTGGTAATTGTATCGGTTGTAGCTTAGGCGGAGTGGCAGGTGTTTTATTAGGACTCTATTACAACTCCGTATTACCCACGATGGGTAGCACAGCGGGTCTGAAGGCCTTCTCGTCTGCTGTGCTGGGAGGTTTAACCAATATTCCTGGGGCGGCCTTGGGTGGAGTTTTAATAGGTGTGTTAGAGAATCTGGGTATTGCCGTATTTTCTTCTGGATTACGTGATGTGTTTGCCTTTGTTTTTCTTGTGCTGGTGTTAATCATTAAGCCGCA
>JANKMV010000233.1 GCA_024650095.1 Bacillota bacterium
CATAGCTTTCGCTATGGCTTTGATTAGACACTATATTCCGTGCTTAAAGTTACACTTTGGATATCGACTGCAACCTTTAAATGCTCTTCGTTTCCCTTCCCGAACCACTAAAGCGCTACCACACTTTGGGCAGATATTGGCAGCGACTAATCTTTTTCTTTCCTCGAGTATTTCCTTAACATTATAAATACGTGTTTTCTTTTCCTCTGATTTGATGCGATAATTTTCTATAGCCGCCCTCACTTCTTGTAGCTTTACGTCAGTAAAAATCTCCTTGTCATAATCATGAATGGTTTTTACTAATTGTGCCACATAAACTACATGCGAGTTTACATCTATTTTCAACTGTGCGAGTGGGCTAAAGACAACAATGTGAGTTATCGGAACGTGTAAAATTTCACGCAGAAATCTAGCTTGTTGTTTACATTGCTTCAGAGGATTAGGGAACTTCCTTTTTTTGGCTAAATTATTTGTCCAATAATCACCGTGTTCTGTACCTTCAATCAAACCTTTTTTATCACAAATCTTCAAAATAAAAATACCGTATGTGGATACTATAAGATGGTCAATCTGCATCACTTTTGTACTGGTCTTCTGCAACTCTACATCATGATAAGTGTTGTAATGCTCTTTTTCTAGGCGAGAGAGCGTTCCCTTAATGGTGCGCCCACTTAAACGAAACTTACTCAAAGAAAACCGCGTAATAACGTAGATAACACTTATGATAATACAAAGATACAACCACAAGGAGAGCACTCCCTTTCCCTTGCTTACTGTAACCGGAAAAGAAGGGACTATATATATAATTCAGAAAATTTGCTGAATAAAACCGTGGAAAAGTCCACGGCCTCAATAGCGCTACACTTACTACTGCTTTATTGTTAGTTCAAAGACACTATATTCAGTCCTACGACTCCTATAACAGGCCATAAAATTATCTATTCGCCAATACGTAAGTATCATCAGAACTAACTCTAACTCGTTACTCTCTCTGTATACTATGTACGATACACCTGTGCTATGCAGTAAAATTATTAATTTATGCTTGGCTTGAGTTCTCCTCGGCTAGTTTACGCATGGAACAATTGCCCGCAAGTATACCACCGTCGGCGACCTGTAAAGTGGTAACATTCACGTCTCCCTCCACTGTACCCATCCCCATTATTTCTAACTTTTTAGTAGCTTCGACATTACCGATAATTTTTCCTGCTACTTGAATATTTTTTCCTTTGACATTGGCCTGGATTACCGCATTTTCACCAATCATAATATCTCCTTCAATGGTGACTTCACCTTCGACGCAACCATCAATGCGTATGGATACTGTGCTCGTCAATGTGCCTGTTATTTTTGTTTCAACACCAATCAGTGTAAGAATTTTATCCGTCTCTTCAGAACGTTTGAAGCCCATGGCACGACACCTCCTTAATAAGTGAGTTGTGGATCTATACGAGATCCGTCTTTAAAAACTTCATAATGAAGGTGAGGACCTGTTGAATTTCCCGTACTGCCAACTGCACCAATTTGTTGTCCCTTTTCTACCTGGTCACCTGCTTTGACATTAAAGCTTCGCATATGAGCGTAATGGGTGACATACGTGCCATGATTAATAATAACAAGGTTACCATAGCCACGCTGGTAGGAGGCCTTCACAACAGTTCCCGCGGCTGTAGCAATAATTCTAGTGCCGTAGGGTGCACCAATATCAATACCGTTATGGAATAATTGTTGACCTGAAAAAGGAGAACGGCGCCACCCGAAAGGTGAAGTTATCCGTCCCTGTACAGGAACAATACTAGGTGTAGCAGCCATGGTAACTTTATATAACTCAACATCAACAAGTAAAGTTTCCAGTTCTTCCGCTTTTTGAGGCACTTGTTCTCTAAGGTAGGTTAGCGTCTCTGCTGTATTATTAATCTCGTCTACAGCAGTGCGTTCAAGACTCGAACGGCTAACCACTTCTGGCAGCACATCTGCAGTCAGCCCCCGCACTTGCTCACCTAGCTTGTCCAACTCAGCCATCTGTGAACTCAACATGACCAATTCACTTTCTAAACGACTCATATCAGCAAAGAGTTGTGTATTTTCTGCCTCTACCACAGGTAGACGTTGCACCTGAACAGATAAACGACGATTCGAATGTACCATAAAGGTAATGCTACTGAGTGCAACTACCATAAACATTGCAACAACATATAGTGTTTTCGTCGTGATGCTAAAATGTAGAGGAGCCCTGCCACCCCGATCAACAATTAGAATTGTAAATGAACGACATACTTTCATGGAGTCTCCTTTTGTGATTTCAATGTGTTGAAGATTTCGATGGCAACACAGCTAAATCCTCTAGTATATGAAAACGTTACAACAAATAGGACTTTAGACCCATCGATATCGGCTGTAACATCTTAAATTCAGATGCCAGTCATAAATCTTTATAAGCGAGTGTAAATAAATAAAGCTATAAAAAACCCAAGAATTGTGGCGATATTAATTTTAATGAGTAATCCTAATGTAATAGTTATCGCAGCAAGATCGATGGTTGTTGAGTTGAAGCCCACTGTTTTCCCATAACTTAGAAATGGCATAAAATCACGTAACACTTCACCAAGCAGCGAACCAAAAATACTACCGAAAATTAGCAACATAAATAACAAACCTGTACCTTTAGACACTCGAGACACGTCTTTCCCCCCTAACTTTATGTGCAGTGTAACACATTCGACATTATCCGACTAGTTTCCTCTTTATGCGTTCGATCAAAGAAGTTTGCTCATTTTTCAAGTCTCGAAGCAAGCTTAACCTATTCACTAGCCACGTTCCAATGAACTGCATTTGTTTTCCTTTCAGTATGAAAATAGCCCCCCCATTACCATAACAGGGGGGCTATAATCAGTACTACCTTATTTTGCGTTTTTAAAAGATTCTTCAACAACAGCAAGATAGTCAGTTACAGTAACGGTAACCATTGAAACCAAATCAGTATCAGTAGTTTTACCTTCACTAACCGGCAAAGCTGTAATTTCGGATACAGTTTTGCCACTCATCCACTCTGAAAGTGCGGCAACTTGCTCAAACCATTCTTTGCCAATACCTGAAGCTTTTTTCATGCCATACTCTTCACCTTTTTCAACTTTTGTTTTCAACTCAGCTGTTTTATCCGTGGTGACTTTTCCTTCAGCGTCAAAGTTAATTTTGATTTGTGCAGTATCAGTAATGGTACCGATAACTTTGCCATCAGCATTAAAAGCTGTAGCGGCAATCACAGTATCAGCTTGCGCCATTGGTAAAACTTCTGCAGTGTCGCCATCAGCCGCAGCATACCCTTTAGATTTCGCAATGGAAATAGTTTGACCGAGACCAAGTTTATCAGCACCCGCTACGTCAATAGATGTATTGTACGCTTTCTCAACAGCGGCGATATAGTCGCCGACAGAGATTGTTACAAGTGCTTTCATGTCTTCGTCGGCAGGTTTACCTTCTTCTAAATTCATTGCTTTAATTTCAGCAATCGTTTTACCGATCATCCAGTTTTCAAGTTCAGCAATTTGCTCATTCCACTCTTTACCGATGGTAGACACTTTTCCCATGCCATACTCTTCACCTTTTTCAACTTTGGTTTTAAGTACAGCATCCATGTTACTTACTTGTAGGTCTGCATCATAATTAATTTTTGTTTGTGCCGTATCAATTGACACACCAACCACTTTACCATCTTTATCAAAAGTAGCGGCAGCCATGATAGTATCTACTTGTCCAAGTGCTAATACCTCGGCAGTGTCCCCAACAGCTGCAACATAATCTTTAGACTTAGCAATGGAATTAACCGTGCCAAGGCCAAGCTTTACAGCACCCTCATCTGTGTTACCATTGTTGTCGCCACCGCCACAACCGACCAACATGACAGCAACTAACGACAACGCCAACATCAGTGATAAAATCTTCTTCATTTCTGTATTCCCCCTTTTTGTTATAATGTATAGTTGTCCTATACGAATAATATAATAGCACGTCGTGAATGCAATAACAATAGTAAAATATAAGTTATTTTATTCACTTTTGATTGTAGATCAATGTCAGTACGTG
>JANKMV010000234.1 GCA_024650095.1 Bacillota bacterium
TCATACCTGAACTTACTTTACAATCTATCGTTTAGTAGTCTTGTGGTGTGCCGTACTGTTTGCTCTGTACCAGTTGAGCCGCTTCCGAGACTAATTCCTTTGGTACTTTGACGGCCACCTCATTAAAAACACTCTCTTCCATGCCGTAGCTATCACCCAATGAATCCCGGTCAAGCACTACTGGGATTTTAGATGATTCAAGCAGACCCTTAACAATTGCCGCTTCCTCAAATGTTGTTGCCTCAAAAATAGAAATCCAGCTATCAATACCTTCGTTATTCATCAGCCGCCTCCTTCCGGATGCTAGCTTTCCCAGTTTCCGCTATTTTTAAGCAAATGCCACTACTTTTACCTCAAATAAAGGCTTATTTTTTACCAAAAACACTAGAAAGAAATGTTTTTCCCGATGCCATACTAAAGCCAAAAATTGAACGATTCTTTGCAAACGTATCGTCTAATGCGTTTAGCACAACATCAATCTGTTCTTTCGTTACGATCAGCGGAGGCTCGAGACGAATGACATTAGGATTATTTAAAGTATACGCCGTAATAATTTTATATTGGTTCATTAAAACACCGGCCACCATGGAACCTAGATACTCATTGGCTAGTTTATTGACAGCACCTGCTACTTTAGCCAGTACACCTTTTGCCGGTTGTTCAAACTCAATACCGACAAGCAACCCTTGCCCCCGGACATCGAGGATAATAGGGTATTTTTCCTGCAACGTACGCAGGCCTGACATTAAATAATCGCCCATTTCAGCTGCATGTTGGGGTAGTTTTTCATTATGAAGTACTTCCAACGCGGCAAGTCCCGCAGCCGTAGCCCAAGTATTGCCACCAAAAGTGGATGTATGCAACAAGCACTTTTCAATGCCACCGTACGCTTTATTCCAAAGCTCTTGTGTTGTGATGACAGCGCCAATGGGCATGATGCCACCGCCTAACGATTTGGCAAGACACATCACATCGGGCTCGACCCCTTCATGGTCACAAGCAAACATCTTGCCCGTACGACCAAGACCAGTCTGAATTTCATCCGCAATGAAGAGGGCGCCATACTGATGACATAGCTTCTGGGCAGCGTTGAGATAACCAGCGGGAGGTAGAATGATCCCACCTTCACCCTGAATTGGCTCCACAATAAAGGCCGCCACATCATTTCCCTTGAGTTGAGCTTCTAACCCCACTAGGTCACCAAACTCCACCATACTGCAATCCGGCACCATGGGTTCAAACCCTTTATGGTATTTTTCTCGTCCGGTTAACGAGAGTGCGCCCATGGTTTTACCGTGAAAACTACTGACACATGAAATAATACGCGTTCGTCCGGTGGCAATTCTCGCGAGCTTTAGCGCCCCCTCCACGGCTTCCGCCCCACTATTGCAGAAGAAAGTATTGTTTAACTTTCCCGGTGTAATCTGTGCAAGGTTATAGGCCAGTGCACTGGCAACACCATTCATGGATGCTTGGAGAAGATTAGGTAGCGTAGCCACCTTCTGTAACGATTCAATCACATAGGGGTGATTGTGTCCCAAATTTAAGGAGCCGTAGCCACCGAGAAAATCTAGATAGCAATTATCATCCGAATCCCAAACGTTAACACCATCAGCCTTTACGTAATGCTTGTCGAAATCAAGCATGCCAAAGTACGTACATAAACCTGGATTCATATAGTTTTTAAAGTTATCTCTGACCTGCGTTCGCTTCAGTTGAGGCAAATCTGAGATCGTATACAATTTTTCCATTTTGGTCCATCTCCTCACTTGTGGATAAAGAACAATTCCACAACAAGTAGAAAATTCCTGCTAGCTTCTATCAATCAAGGCCGGACAGTTGTCCGACCCATCAATAATATGCTACTTATTTTCTCATTACTTATTTGCCTGTTTGGGTAAAATCACAGAACGCGCCATACTTGCAGGAACGAGATGATCTTGTAACCGCTGATTCACATCAGCTAGCGTTACGTCCTGCAGGACATGGAGATAATCGAAGAAATTTATTTTCCTAAAGTGGTAGGCGGGGAAATTATTGGCGATAAACTCAAGGGAGTTGAAGCTTTTGAGAAATTCGCCCATGGCTTTACGTCTGTGATGCTCAAATTTTGCCTCATTGATCCCCTCTTGCTGGACACGTTTAATACCCACCGTCAGACGCTCAAACAGCTTTTCTGGTTCCGCCGTTTCGCCCCCAACAATGGTATGGCTGTAGTCTTTCTCTGCCACATAACCAGCATCAAATTCATCATCAATTAAACCCTCTTCATAAAGCTCATTATATAACTTGGAGCTTGAGCCAAAGACCGCATCTAACATCAGGTTGGTCGCGATTTCTCGTTTAAAGAGTGGCTCACCATCGTAACCAAGATCTTGTTCTTTAAAACCAATATTAAGCACCGGTTGCGAAACCACCAGTGATTGCTCCACATAGTCCTTGGCAATGGCTTGCGGTTCCGTGGGGAAAATGCGTTTAATCTCACCTAACGGCTGGTAGTTGTGCTTACGGATGTTATCTTCTACCTGATCAAGCACACGCTCCGCATCCACATCTCCCACAACAAAGACTGCCATATTGCTGGGATGATAAAAGGTGCGATAACACTTGTATAATACATCTTTATCGATGTCACGAATACTCTCCACTGTGCCTGCGATATCAATTTTCACAGGATGGTTTTGGTAAAGAGCCCCTAAGAGGTTAAAGAAGAGTCGCCACTGTGGATTATCTTCATACATACGAATTTCTTGTCCAATAATTCCCTTTTCCTTTTCCACACTTGCTTCGGTAAAGTAGGGTTTTTGTACAAAATCCAGTAATAACTCTAGACAATCGTGAAAATTTTGTGTGGCGGAGAAGAGATAGGCGGTGTTGGTAAAATTAGTGAAGGCATTGCTTGATGCACCTAAAACAGCAAAGCGATCAAAAGCATTACCCTCTTCATCTTCAAATAGTTTATGCTCGAGAAAATGCGCAACACCATCTGGCACCTGTAGCTCTTTATCTTCCCCCTCAAGAATAAATCGGGAGTTGATGGAGCCAAAATTGGTTGAATATGTTGCGTACTTCTTATTATAGCCCTTTTTCGGCAAGACAAAGACTTCAAGCCCAGGATCCACCCGCCGCCACAGAATCTTTTCTTTTAAGAGGCTCTGTTCTAGTACCTTTGTCATTTACGCGCCCCCCTTTTTAGTTAAAAAGTAAACTGTGTCCAGTGCAATATTTTTTGCCACTCGGACGATATCTTCCCGCGTTACGGCTTTTAGCTTGGCAAGTAGTTCCTCTGTCTCGAACACTCTGCCGGCCAACATACCATCAAGTGAACGGTTAATCAAAGCACCTGGATTGTCTTCTTCTATCAAGAATTGGTTGCGTAAACCGCTGCGGGTGTTATCAATATCCTCTTGGGTAAACTCGCCCTTGACCATATCTGCCACCTGCTGCCGGATAATTTCTAGCGCTTGTTCGTAATCCTTAACTTCAATCCCAGAAGAGACCACCATTAACCCTTTATGCTTTTCTAAACGTGAATACGCATAGTAGGCAAGGCTTGCTTTTTCCCGCACATTTTGAAATAGTTTAGAATGCGGAAAACTACCTAAAATACCGTTGTACATAAGTAGAGCAAAATAGTCATCGTCACCATACCGTAGGCCGGTCCGGTATCCCAGTACCAGCTTGCCTTGACTAACATCCATTTCATCCTTTATATAACGTATCTCACCTGGCGTAACATCTACACGAGTTGGGGGTACGACTTTTTCTTGTCCACGCGCAAACGTAAAAATTCCTTCGATCTCGGCAAATGTTTTATCCACGTCCAGGTCACCGATAATATGTAAATCAGCAGGACTTTCTTGCAAAAACATGCGATAAAACTGATAAAGAGACGTAGCATCTAGAGTCGTTAGTTTATCTACACTGCCATATTTAAAGACACTAAATGGTTCGTCCTTACACATTTCCTGTAAACAGCGCTCAACCGCATAGGCAATCTTATCATTAATAAGCCCTTTGATTACCTTCTCGTGTTGCTCCTTTTCCTGTTTCACATAACTATCTTTGAATGCGTCTGCT
>JANKMV010000235.1 GCA_024650095.1 Bacillota bacterium
GGATATTTAGTTTTAAATTCATCCCAATCAAAGAAGTATTTAGACTTAAGATCCAAGATACTTTCGTCAAATACAAAACCTTCACTATTAACCGGCGTACCAAATGATTCGCCAGCGTTCTCATAAACGCCATAATCTCGCACACACTCAGCGACTGCGGCAAGGTTTTCTAGGTTAACATCAGATAAGGTTAGTGCACCCTTATCAAAACCAAAGACGTATCCACCACCGGGCATCATGATGTCTAGTAGCTCTTTAGCCTTGTAAACGCATTCTTCTTTGGTGCCGTGCTTAATTAAATCAATGGGGTATAGACCTTGAAGAATGAACTTTTTACCCAGCTTATCCTTAATCGCTTGTGGATCACCGTATTCAAACATTAATCTCATACCTGCGGGAAGCTCAAGCAAGTTGTCTAAATAACGCATCCAGTTATCTTCACAGAATGCAGACCCGCGGATACCCAGGGCAGCATAGTTTTCATACATTTTAACATATGAGGGCATCCACACTTCCATGAAATCTTTTTCCCTCATAAATGTAGGCATATGTAGAGGTGTCACCACGGCACCCTCTGGATGTGGATTGGCAGGCAAGCCCATTTTAAACATTAACGGTAAAACCGCGTCACAAGCTTCTTTTAGCAGCTCGCGATGCCTTCTAATGTCCTTACTGATGCCACTAAAACTTCTCAGTTGGTCCGCGATGAAATCATAAGGAGCTGAACAAAATCCACCTGAACCCATTGGTGCACCCCGATGATAGCCATGCTCTTCCATCAGTGCCATAAACCAAGGCAGTGAGGATGCGGAATCGTTAGCAAGGGCGGCTTTTGCCATTTGCATTCTATTAAGCATACGAACCGGATTGGTAGCATCTAACTCTTTATACTGCCTAGGAATAACTTTTTCTAGTAAAAAGTCATACGGGTTAGCAATCAACTCTGGGTATTCATCTTCATTCATTCCTACTACTTCTGGATGCTGCACAAAACCTTTATTCCCCATAATAAAAGATTGTGAACCTAACAGTTGATAAAACGATGGGGGCCTAGAGATTAATCCGACCGGCATTACCGGCGACGTATCAGAATAGATCATATCGCAAATCTTCTTAGCGGGCTCCGCTAATTTCGAGTAGTCATATTGTGTTTCGAATACATTAAGACCGCCAAATTCTGCAAGAATATGACCTGATACTGATACACTTACAGTTAGTCTTTCAGGTATTTTGTGGTTATAAAAATCACTAAAAAGTTTACCTCGTTCTTGTTGTAACTTTTTTACTTCTTCTTTCATTTTTTAACTCCCTTCAGTTTTTCTAGGTTCCCTAAAATAACGCTATCTCTTGCCTACCATTAATTATAGTTCATATGTAGTTGAAGTCAACAAATATTTGGGAATTTTACAAATATTCTGATAAAATGTCCAACCAATAAACACGCGGTGTTTGGTTGAGTTCTACAATTCCTGTAGATAAAGCTGTCGCAAGTGAACTATATTCCGGCTCCATCTTTGCCGGATCTCTAAAATAAGAATAATCATTTCATCTTCTGTTTACATAATAAGATACGGCCCCAATAACACATTGCCATCTGCCCAGCTCACCATGTTCTCATGTTCCGGCGCCTCTTGATCATTGATTGCCGCAGGAAATCCAAACTCTTGCTCGCTGCTCACACCTTCAGGAGAATATTCCCTTCATTTGTTGTTGTTTATTAGTTCGAGGCGCGAAATATATCGTTAATAATTACTTTTGTTTCTTTTTCATTCGCTCGCCAATAACTAACACCGCTACGATTATAAAACCAGCCAGGCACCATTTCCATTGCCATATTCTCAATTTGCAAGCCATTTAGTGTTAACACTAGCTCGGCGCCTTCCTCTGGGGAGAGATTTGTTTTAACGTGGCGCCAACCGGAATACAAGGCAGGTAGTAATTCACTAGTGGATAAGGTGCGCACATGACGGGCAAGGGCTAGCATGAAGCGTTGTTGGCGTTGGACGCGGGCAATATCACCCATAGCCTCATAGCGAAAAGAAACAATGGCAAACGCTTGATCACCATTAATAACCTGGAGACCAGGCTCTAATTTTAAGCCACGGGCACCAATGGCCCGATCCAACTCAAACTCAATGCCCCCAAGGGCATCCACCACTTCCTGAAAAAGGGTGTAGTTAATCTGTAAATAATAATCAATGGGTAAGCCTATAAAATGCTCTACAGTCTCTACTAAGAGGTCGGCACCCCCAAAGGAATGGGCATGGTTTATTTTATCCGTACCAGCGTAGCCGGGGATTTCTACCAGAGTATCTCGTGGAACTGAAAGTAAGGAAACATCTCGCTGCTCCAAGTCCAACTGCATTAACACAATGGTATCCGCCCGGGCTTTGCCTGGACGATAGGTACCGTTGACCCATTCACCAGCATCCACGCCATAAACAAGAAAATTATAATAGCGGTTTTTCAGTAACTTATTTTGTTTTGGGGGTACTTCTGTATTGACCGGTGGCGACGGATTAGTAACGGTTTTATACGCTCTATAGAGGGGCATCAAGGTAACAGTGGCACCTATTATTAAAGCGACAACCGCAGTAATAACAATCGCAATGATCCATTTTTTTCTCTTCATTAACATCCTCTTCTTCAAAAAGTGCCCACTCTCTAGGAGGCGATTCTCACATAGGATCAGCCCATGATGGCTCTATGCATATACCACCTTACAAGCCTCGCAAATATGTTACATCACACAGACACCATTGATAAATTATTAGTAGAACTATAGCACTTCTTTTATTCGCGCTACCCTCACACTTGTCCTGCCCATAAAGGGGAAAACCCCCATTTTCCACCTACACAGCAAACAAGAAAAATATGTGAATTGTAGGGAACGGTCTTGACCGTTCCGCGCCTGCAAAAGTTCCACGCTTGCATTCTTTTTCGATCCGGTATACACAATGTACATACTTCTTGAGCTCACATATGGGGTCCGGAACGGTCAAGACCGTTCCCTACGTTTGGTTTGATTGACCTCTTGCTTTTTGCAAGTGAGGTAGTTCGTACCGATGCTAGAAAGCGTTCCCTACGTTTGTTATTCTTGCGAGGACAAAAAATAAGCCACGTGGCTTATTTAGGGAAGGAAATGAAATTTATGTTCTAGTTCGTCTAATTGGTAGTTTTCATTGGTAATTAAATCAATACAAACGTTAACGACTTGCTCATTATAGAGTCGACCCGCATTGGTGTGAATTTCGTTGAGGGCGACATCTACACCGAGGGCGGGGCGGTAGGGGCGGTGCGACATGATGGCTTCCACCACATCGGCCACAATAATAATTGATGCTTCAAGGGTTAAATCCTTGGCGGTGAGACCACGGGGATAGCCACTGCCATCACAACGTTCATGATGTTGGTAAATCGTTTCTGCAATGGAGACGGGCAGATTCACCTTCGTAATCATATCATAACCACTACGCGAGTGATTACGTACCATTTGCATCTCGAGGTCACTGAGATCACCCGGTTTACAAAGGATTTCTGCAGGAATCATTATTTTACCAATGTCATGGATATATCCCACTACACGGATGAGATTAACGGTTTCGGTATTGAGCCCCATTTTATCGGCGATGGCGGCGGCTAGGTTACCCACCCGCCGCTGGTGTCCAGCGGTATAGGGATCGCGAATTTCCACCACGGTGGACAATAAAGAAATAATGGCCTGCGTTGCATTTTCCAATGATTGGGTACGACTATCAACCAACGCTTCTAAATTCTCCTGATAGCGTTGGTTCTCTATTTCTAACACTTTTTTCTCGTCTTGTAGCGTTTTTATCTCTGCCGATCTCTTAATGGTTCGTAAGAGCGTTTCTTTATTAATGGGTTTAATGAGATAATCGTTGGCGCCATTTTGCACCGCTTTGATAGCGGTTGCTACCGTTGGTTCCCCGGTCATGATAATGATTTGCATGGCTTTGGCTTTCTCTTTAATGTTACTAAGCATTTCAAGACCCGATTCACGTGGCATAATAATATCGGTAATTACAATATCATAGTTCACCTGCTCCATTTTCA
>JANKMV010000236.1 GCA_024650095.1 Bacillota bacterium
GGATGGGCTGGAAGCTTTAGAGAAAGTTGCATCGTGTAAGCCAGATCTTCTGGTTTTGGACTGGATGCTACCCGAGTTGGATGGGCTAGCGGTTTGCCGCCAGCTTCGACTTGACCCTGCCACCATAGATCTACCCATTATTATGCTCACCGCACGGGGAGAAGAGATTGATAAAATTATCGGCTTGGAATTAGGTGCTAATGATTACGTGACAAAACCTTTTTCGCCACGGGAACTGGCTGCACGCATTAAAGCGCAGCTTCGCTCTCGCCAAGTACATCAGAGACAAAGCGAGGAAGATGAAGGTAAGGTATTGAAACAGGGTCGTTTGTTGTTAGATGCACATCGCTATCTTCTGCAAAAGGACCAGGTTACAGTGGACCTTTCACCAAAAGAGTTTGAATTATTATTTTTACTCGTTTCTCAGCCTGGACGTATTTTCCGTCGTGATGATATCTTAAATCAAGTATGGGGGTATGACTATCCTGCGGATACGCGCACGGTGGATGTTCATATTCGTTATTTACGTCAAAAGATTGAGGACGATGCGGACAATCCCACAATGATACTCACCGTTCGTGGTGTAGGGTATAAATTTATGGAGCCATCCCCATGAAAACAATTCGCAGAAAGCTGTTTCTCACCTACGCTGGCTTGTTGTTTCTGACTGTTTTATTACTGGGGATGGGTTTAACCTGGTTTTTACGAGGTTTCTATGTGGAGACAATCCAACGTCGCGTCACGGAAGAAGCACGACTGGTGGGGGAGCTCTTAAAACCCGTACTTAACGATTATCCTGAAAATTTTGAGCGAGCACAAACGGATAGCTACATCGAATATCTTGGCCAACAAACGAGTGCTCGCATTACCGTGATTGCGCCGGACGGACTTGTTTTAGGTGACTCCGCCGAAATGGCGCAACAGATGGATAATCACTTGACGCGTGTGGAGATTCGCAAAGCTCAGCAAAATGGCGTTGGTAGCTCTATTCGTTATTCTCAAACCATTGGGGAAGAAATGCTTTATACTGCAGTCTCCCTCACGGATGAGAGGCACATCATTGGCTATTTGCGCTTGGCACTCCCACTAGCTCAGCTAAATATGGCCTTAGTGCGGCTTCGTTATGGCTTGTTAGCTACAAGTTTGCTCGTCTTACTCTTTACCTTGGGGCTAAGTTTCCCCCTCTCCACCAGCCTCACCCGACCACTGCAAGAGATAGCGGCTGTGGCAAAGAAAGTATCACAGGGAGAACTGGAAAGCCGCATTCGCGTTGGTAACGAAGATGAAATCGGTACACTCGCAGATGCGGTGAATCGTATGGCGGAGTCACTCCAGGGGCAGCTACAAGTAGTTAGGGAAGGTAAGCATCAGTTAGAGGCAATCTTAGCGACCATGGTTGAAGGTATTATTGTTTTTTCTGACGATGGACGTGCCCTTATTGTCAACCCTGCCGCCGCTCAAATGCTCGGGCTAGAAGAGGATGGCTGGCATGGTAAATATGATTTAGAACTTATTCGCAATAAAGCGTTACATGATAAAATGCGTGCCGTCAGCCTTGATAGGATCTATCAATCACATGAACTCCACATTACCTTTCCGGAGAAGAGAGTCTTGATTGTTAATTTAGCCCCCATTCGAGCTAAACAGATGGAGCATGCAGACGTGTTAGCTGTTTTCCATGACATCACCCGTCTGCGCAAACTAGAAGATATCCGTTCCGACTTTGTAGCCAATGTTTCTCATGAACTTCGTACACCCTTAACGGCCATTCGTGGTTTTGCAGAAACTCTTGTCCATGATGATTTCAACGATGCAGAGACAACTCATCGTTTTGCAAAAATCATTTACCGAGAGGCACAAAGACTTCATACTTTAATTGAAGATATTCTGACGCTGGCACAAATTGAAAGTGGTAAAACCAAGATTGCAGATATTCCCATTAATCTGGAAAATGTAATTCAAGATGTCGTTGATCGTTTAGACCAACGCCTCCAAGAGTATCAGCTAAAGCTCGATCTAGCGCCCCAACTACCACAGCCCCGTGGAGATGATCGTTTACTTACTCAGGCACTCTATAATTTACTCGATAATGCTCTCAAATACACACAACCTGGGGGTACCATTACAATAGGTGTTCATCCACAGGATGAAATGATCCGTCTGCAAGTTGCTGACAGTGGTATTGGCATCCCGCTGGTAGCGCAAGAACGCATCTTCGAGCGCTTCTACCGTGTGGATCGTGCTCGTTCCCGCCGTTTAGGTGGTACCGGTTTAGGGTTAGCCATTGTCAAGCATATTGTAGAAGCCCATAATGGTCGTTTGGACTTGGAAAGTGAAGAAGGAGTAGGTACAACAATTTCCATCTTTCTACCACTAAATCCAAAGCAGGTAGACTAGACATTTTAACTTCCTCATTGCGGTACGGATAACCAGCCACTACCTGCAAAGCGATAAACTTTTGTACAAAAAATCAGCACCGCTCGGGTGCTGATTTTTACTCTTGCAGAAAGCTTGCTAGCTAAAAGTTAGATTAGTTAGGTCAAACTTGCCATTTATTCTTTTTCGAACATGTCCTTACTTACACCGCAATCGGGACATTCCCAGTCATCCGGGATATCTTCAAAGGCTGTACCGGGGGCGACGCCATTGTCGGGATCACCCACTTTAGGATCGTATACATATGAGCATACTGTGCAAACCCACTTTTCCATCGTTACTCCTCCTATCATCATCTAATACCATCAGTAATATCATACAGTAAATACCAAGATTATGCATTAATAAATTCTTTTCATATGTACTTATAGCTTAATCAACTTAGCTGCACTTTATGTGAAGGAGGGCATAGGGAAAGATAAAGGAATATTGAAGCGTAAGTCGAAATCTGGAATAAGAATAATTTTCCACGATACAAGAGGGGGCCTTACAATGAAAGTTGAAATTGGTGAACATATAATCAAAGCCATGCGAAGCCGTGAGCCACTGGTGGCGCTAGAGACAGCGGTAATCACACACGGCCTACCTCAACCGATCAATGTTGAGACAGGGTTAGCGATGGAAGCAGCAATCTGTGCCACAGGTGCCATTCCTTGTACCATCGGTGTATTACATGGCACGGTGATCATTGGTATGGTTGCAGAGCAACTGCAGGCATTGTCGCAGTTGCCGGACCCTGTAAAAATTGGTGTGCGCGAATTACCGCTCGCGGCGGCGCTAACCCAAAGTGGAGGGACGACGGTGGCGGCGACAGCGTATTTAGCCCATCGCTATGGAATTCGCGTTTTTGCCACGGGGGGCATTGGCGGTGTGCATCGTGGGGCAGCTACCACATTCGATATCTCCGGTGATTTAATCACCTTAGGAAAAACGCCCATCACAGTGGTCTCATCCGGTGCCAAGGCTATTCTGGATTTACAGAAAACGCTAGAATACTTAGAAACAATGGGTGTCTCTGTGGTGGGTTATCGAACCAACACTTTTCCTGCTTTCTATGCGTCGACTTCACCGTATCTCCTTGCGCTACAGGTAGACTCTGTGGCGGATGTTGCCAGCGCCGCGCTGGCTCGTGATGAATTGGCACTACCCTCAGCATTATTAGTCTGCAATCCCGTAGCTTGCGATGCGGAAATCCCTTTTAGTGAGCTGATGGAGTTAATTAAACGGGTAGACGAAGAGCTAGACAGCAGCCAAGTCCAGGGGCAGAACGTAACACCAGAAATGTTACGACGTTTATCTACCCTTACCCAAGGGAAGACGCTACAAACCAACGTACGGCTACTTGAGGATAATGCGCGCTTAAGCGGCGAAATCGCCATAGAAATTGCACGGCAACTGTAAGAAAGGCACACTTATTCAGTTCCCTTAGCGTGTGCCTTTCAATACTGGTAACATTACCACTTTACAAGCTGTAAAGTGATATAATTTCCAACCAGTGTAAGAAAGGCACACATATTCATTTCCCTTACCGTGCGCCTTTCAATACTGGTGACAAAAATGTGACGGTTTACAGAGTGTAGGGAACGGTCTTGACCGTTCCGAGTTTTGCTGTTT
>JANKMV010000237.1 GCA_024650095.1 Bacillota bacterium
GAGCAAAAGAAGACTATTTGATGGGCATAAACTTCTCACGCCTGCTAACGCTTTGCTATGGTGGGGTTATTAGTCGCAAGCTTGGCAAGAAATATGTAGTGATAGCCGTTGGCCGCGTTATGACCTGCGTACTGGGCATGATCGTACAAAGGGAACGCGAAATTCGCGACTTTATTAAAACGCCCTATTATAAAATTAATGGTACGTTTCAGCTAGCAGAGACTCTCGACTATGATGGAGAGTGGAAAGCTATAGAGGGATCTGACTATTATATGTCGGAGCTTCTTTTTAAGGATATAGGTTTTATTGATAAAGATGTAGCCGAGAAATTTGTGCTCGATTTGCATACGGGTAATGAGCAATTAGTGGCAACAATCGAAGAGGCTAAAAGGAAAAAAGAAACCAAGAACCCGCCGCTATTGTATAATTTAGCTGAATTGCAAAATGAGTTATCCAAAAAATTAAAGATAAATCCCGATGAGACACTTAAAATTGTACAAAATTTATATGAAAAAAAGATGGTAACCTATCCAAGAACGGATGCAAGGGTTTTATCCACAGCCGTTGCCAAGGAAATTGGGGAGAATCTACAGGGGTTGCTTAGGATAAAAGATATCTGTCGTTTAGATCAGGGCAATATTGATGTGGGTGAATATGTGGCTGAAGTTTATCAGAAAGGTTTATATAAGGGTCTTGAGAAAACGAAATATGTTAACGATAAGGGGATCACGGATCACTATGCCATTATCCCGACGGGTCAAGGGTTAGAAAGTTTCAACACATTAAATAGTAGACAAAAAAAGACATACATCTATATTGTTAGACGTTTCCTCGCAATTTTTTATCCACCTGCGATTTTTAGCCGCTTAACCATCATTACAAAAATAAAAAGAGAGAGTTTTTTTACCACATCAAAGATATGTCTGCAAGAGGGCTACTTGACTGTATTGGGTGAAGGGAAAAAAGATGATGCAACGAAAACGGATAAAGAAGATATAGTAAAAAATCTAAAAAAAGGGCACAACGTTAAAGTCGCTGACCTTACGATCAAAGAATCTGAGACCACACCTCCCAAAAGGTATACTTCTGGGTCCATGATCCTGGCTATGGAGAATGCAGGAAAGTTGATTGAAGATGAAGAATTAAGGGCACAGATTAAGGGAAGTGGTATCGGGACCAGTGCCACGAGGGCTGCGATTTTGAATAAACTCCAAAAGATAGATTACATTGATTTGAACAATAAAAGCCAAATTCTATCTCCCACGACACTGGGTGAAATGATTTTTGACGTAGTAAATCAGTCAATACCCACATTGTTAAAGCCTGAATTAACGGCCAGTTGGGAAAAGGGCCTTAACCTCATCGCCAACGGTGAGATCAAATCAGATGAGTATATGATAAAATTGGAATCATACATAACAAAGAACACAAAAAAAGTGCTAGCCTCGGGTAATGAGCAAGGCGGGAGGAGACGTGCTACGTCCACCGTGACAAGAGCTTCATCAGGTACTGTGAGTAAAACAGGAGCACGTGTTGCCCTAGGAAAATGTATAGCCTGCTCTGATGGGGAAGTCTTTGAAAATACGAAGGCCTTCTATTGTAGTAATTGGAGAAACAACTGCAAATTCACCACTTGGAAAAACAGTTTGGCTGCTTATGAACAAGAAGTTACAACCGAGTTACTAAAAGACCTATTGCATAAGGGTAAGGTGGAAAGCCTCAAGATAACCTTGCCTCAAGCAAAGGAAAAAAGCACGGCTACAGTACGCTTTACGGACGATAAAAGCGGAAGATTGGAGCTTGTGGACATACATAAATCATAAGTAAGCCTAACTTGCGCTATATCAATAAGTATTGCAGAATCACTATTGACTTGATCTTGGGGGTCAGTTATAAATAGTGAGACAAAGGGTAAAGTAAATTGTATTATCACGATGTCTGAGTAAAGCTGGAGGGAAGAGCATGTTTGCACGAGAGAAAGTACCCTTTGTGTATGATAAAAAAGAAGATTTCCCCAATAAACTGGCCGAATGGATCGGCCAGATTTTTTACGATATTCTACCTGAACACGGATATGAAATTCGTGAGGAGCAAATATTTACGGCATTTCAATTTGCGGATGCATTTTGCCATAAACGAGTTCATTTCGCAGAGGCTGGATTGGGAACGGGCAAGACTTTCGCCTACTTACTTACAGCAATTGCGTATGCTCGTTTTTCTGGTAAGCCTGTAGTCATCGCATGTGCTTCCACGGCGCTACAAGAACAGTTGGCAGGATCCAAGGGAGATATTCAGACACTCTCTCGTATCCTAGGATTTGAAATAGACGCTCGTATGGCAAAGGATCCACGTCAGTATGTGTGTGATGCGCGGGTTACTGACTCGACGAGGCTGCAAGATGAGAAATCAGATACAGAATCTGATGAGATTACGTTATGGTTAGAAAAAACGAAGCGTGGTGAGCGTTCTGAAATGCCGCTTGTACCCGATCATATCTGGAAGCAGATTGGCTGGGACGAGTCTATGTCCTGTGATATATGTGCTAGCCGTGGTTTTTGTAAACTTGTTAAAGCAAGGGATCATTATCGAGGGGCCAAGGATTTAATCATTGCGGATCATGGGATCTTTTTTGACGACCTTTGGACACGAGAAGTGCGCCTTTTAGAGGGGATATCTCCTATACTGCCAAGTTACGCGGGAGTAATTTTTGACGAGGGACATAAAGTTATCGTACCCGCAGCCATGCGGGCTGGGCAACATATCGTTAAAGAAGATATGGATAACATTGTTTTCTCCATTGAACAAATCCAGGGAGCGAGGGAATCATTAATAGATATTGCCATTACACTCGATCTGGTTTGTGAAGAATTTTTTATATCGCTAGATCAGTGTGTGATGGCAGATGAGCGTTCAAAAAGATTGGCTATAAGGGCAGATGATGCGCTATATAAAGCTTCATCTGTTTTTTATCATGCCCTAGACCAAATGCTACTTGAGATACAAGTGGAGCAAGAACTATATCTAGAATCACTACCTATAAGTTTGCTACAAACATACGAAGCGCAAATAGAAATGGCAATGATGGCACTGAACAGATTTAGGGGGAAGCGCAGGATAGACTATATTTCTTGGGTAGACCAACTAGATGGAAGCTTCTGGGTGGTGCCGCGAAATTTAAGTAGAATGTTAGATACGCACTTGTTTCAGAAGAAATTACCTGTGGTGTTTACTTCTGCAACCTTAAGCAATGAAGGGGATTTTAGTTATTTTGCACGTACGCTGGGGTTAAAAAACCCATCACATTCGACGGTGGGGAGCTCCTTTGCCTTGGAAAAACAAGTTGTAGTGTATCTGCCACCTCTGTCCACTGGGTATGGGATTGAACAACTAGTATCTTTACTAAAATTAAATGGGGGGCGAGCGCTAGTCCTTACCAACTCGCTTGATGAAGTTAGCAAGATTAGAGAGGGAGTTAAAGATCATCACTTCCCCTTTGAAATTTTGTGGGAAGATCAGGCAGAACGTGGTTATCTTGTGCGAGAATTTAGAGAAAAAGTGTCATCTGTACTGATTGGATATAGTTTTTGGGAGGGTATTGACGTGCCTGGCGATGCACTCTCACTTCTCATCGTTTGGCAGCTTCCCTTTCCATCTCTAGATCCATTAATTGAGGTTCAACGTAAAGAGGCAGTAGAGGTAGGACTAGATCCAATCACGACAGTAGATTATCCTGAAATGGGACTCAAACTAAAACAAGGGTGCGGTAGGTTAATTAGGGCAAAGGATGACCGCGGGGCAATCGTGATTATGGAATCTGTTTTAGGGACCCCTTGGGAGCAGGTTGTCAGGGGAGCCCTACCACCGGGAGCCAGAGTTTTAATAAAAGAATAGAGGGAAAGTGTCAGATAATTCAATCTTTTATCTTGTTTGCGCTCCGAGCGTGTGATAAAATTATAGCATAACTTAATACCATCTCCGAGTTAATAGTTCTAACGTCAAAGACTATGAAC
>JANKMV010000238.1 GCA_024650095.1 Bacillota bacterium
TATATACATTTTAGTGGATATTGCGTATGCTTTCATTGATCCTCGTATCAGGTACGTATCCTAGTCACTTTGCAAAATAAAATATCATAATGTCCTACGGTCCGAAAAAATAGAACACCCGCATGGGTGTTCTATTTTACTATCCTACATAACGGCATCTTTTTTCACGAATTGTCCCCTCATATGCACCCAACAGTTTTTTTGCCATACTGGTGGATGATATTTCCTCTGCTTCTATTAAACATCTGTCTGCCATGGCCTGGCGCAACGTGTCATCATCTAATAATTGGAGCACTCGTTGGGTAAATTTATCTAATGAAAGCGGTGTCAAAAAGCCATCAATGCCATCTTTCACCATTTCCGCAGCACCCAATGCTTTTACAGCTACCGAGGGTAGACCAGCGGCCTTCGCTTCACCGAGCACAAGTCCTTGCGTTTCTGTGGTGGATGCAAACACAAACAAGTCTGCTCCGGCATAGCAGTTAACAACCTGCTCCCTTGACATGGGTCCTGTGAATATAACGTGTTCAGAAAGGCCCATCTCCGAAACTTGTCCTTCCTGAGCTTCACGATCTGGCCCATCTCCTGCAATTACGAGCACTGTATTCGGTTTTGTTTCACGAATAATTTCGTAGGCCTGAAACAAAAAACCAATATTTTTTTCTTTTCCTAAGCGACCAAGATGAAGAAGGATTTTTTTATGCATAGGTATCTTGTACCGCTCACGTAACCATTGCCGCTCCGGATTAGCAAACTCACTAATTTCAATACCCGTAGGTACGGCTTGCACATTCGTCATAATGGTCGGGGCAACAATCTGACGAACGACTTCAGTGGGTGTAATAACCAAGTCACAACGATTACAAAATTTACTGGATAGCTTTAGCACGACCTTTTTTGACAACCCTTGAGCAATGGGCAAATAATGTACATACTGATCATACATTGTATGGTATGTAAAAACCAAAGGTATATCGTAGCGTTTAGCACAACGTGATCCCAACAGACCCATGGAAAAAGGTGAATGCACATGAATCACATCAAGATCAAGGCGCTTAACATTTGCATTTAAATTAAATGAAAACGGAAGCGCAATAGCAAAATCCGGATAGGTTGGTGTCGGCACAGATGGAAAGCGAAATACACCATCCTCTTTTTCACAATTAGGATAATTCGGGGCGAAAATGAAAACTTCATGGCCCAATTCAATCAGTTTGGCCGAAGTTGTTTCTATGGAGCGAACAACTCCACTTGTATACGGCCGATAACTGTCAGTAAACATGCCAATCTTCACGAGAGTCCCTCCTAGTATCAACACATTATATCATACTATAAACTGTGCATAATGTCATTATGCCCTTTACCAAGCTGAAGAAAACTATTGCTTCAACTTTATTATGCTAGCAGAGAAGAAAAAAACACCTTACTATATTATTACGTTCGACAAAGTCAATCATTCCCCTTCTAAATGGTATGAAAAATACTTAACATATGCAAGCATTCATATTCAGTTAATACAGTTATGTAATTTTTTATAAGAAAAAAGGCGCCTTTCAATACTGGCTACATTGGCCGCTTGCTAACTGCAAGTGACATAGTTTCTGCCAGTATAAGAAAGGCGCTCTTATTCAACTCCATTAGCATGCGCCTTTCAATACTGGCCACATTAGCCGCTTGCTAGCTGCAAGCGACATAGTTTTTGCCAGTATCAAAAAAACGCCGGGTTACCGGCGTTTTTTGTTTACCTATCCTGAATAGGGTACGGGGGCCACTCTGGGTTGAAGTCGGGGCATTCACCGAGCACTTCGTCACAATCGGGGGGCTCAGGGCAAAATCCGTATGCAGGAACGGCTAGTTGAACGGTAGCCAATAATTTAAGCAAAGTATATTTACCGATACAAGCGATAATGGTTGTTCGCAACACCTCGTAATCCAGTTCTTCACGCTGGACAAAGGCTTGTAAACACTCGAGGAAAGGAATATCACAATACAGGAACAGCCCAGGTTCACCTGCACGTGCCACATTAAATGTTTTAATCACGGTGTTTTCTTCGGATAATTTCTGTGTGGAGCCATCCTCGAAGATCAATTTTATTTTGACTCTGTAAGTTACGGTTACACGCACCCGGCCGTTGGCGATGACTTCGCAAACGGGTCCGTCAACAATTTCAACTTTGTAACAAAGAACATCAACTACTGGATTTTCAGGGCAAGCCTCATACGAAAATTCTACTTCATCAACCTGAACATTCTTACATTCATCATAAACTTTATCTACGAGAATGCAGACAATTTCGGCTGGAGGCGGGCAGCCATAAATGGGGTCACACTGGCCAATTTGTACATCTGCGACTTGATCATTGCCAAATCCGCCTTTTTTAACATGTTTCACTCTTTTTGCAACCTCCTTTCAGTAAGTAATGTAAGCAGAACTGGTGGTTATCCTCCTTACCAAGTTCTATGCTAATATATGCGCACCTTGTTTAGAGTGTGCAGTTAGTACACAAACTTTTTCCTGTCATGTTTGTTCATTAAATCCGATATATATCACTATAGGAAGGAGGCAATAAAAGTGAACAAACTGCTTACTTTGCCATTTTTTTGCCAAGGTCAAACATCCGCGTGCTTACTACAAATACGTTCTGACGGTACGTTAATAAGTGAAGATCAGGCTGAGGACACAAAAACAATTACGTTACTCGCTAACTGTAAATGCTTTGATGCGGCAGCAGAGAAAAATGGTACCGTCCATATCCTCGCGGCTACCGAAGAAAATCGTTTAGTGTATTTTCTATTAGAGGGTGACGATGTTAAAGAGATCCCGTTTATCACCACAGAAGCACCGGCTCACTTTACTTTGGGTGTGGATCACTCGGGGCGGAGGTACTATTGCGGACAAGGGGATGGGAAGCTGGATTTTGCCGTTTTAGGAGACGCCATGAAATGGCAACGGCAAGAGTTTAGCATCGGTCAGCAGCCAGCACCCTTGGCAATGGCCATCGATCACGCGAACTATGCACATTTCCTTAGCTATGACGTAAACGATTTCACCCTCTCCTACTTCTCTGTTGAACCTAAAAACTTTCAGCATAGCTCCCCCTTTCAACTAAGTACATCCTTGCAACTTCGGCATAATCCAGCTCTTTTATATGATTCTGTAAAAAATATTCATATTGCCTGGGTATCCGAACAAGACAATCTGCTACATTATCAAGCCAGACTTGCAGGTGGCTGGCCGGTTGGTGGCTGGCAACATGAGCTGGCAATCCCTTTACAATTTCTCTCACAAATGCTGTCCTTTACAGAAGTGTATCCACATCCAGAAATATGGCTATTAGATGACCGCAATCTCATTCATTATATTAGTCCAACCGATGAGGCGGAGCAAAAACCAAGTTCTCCTGTAAATAATAAGTACCCGGCACGGATTGGTAAGGGAGTAACAACCGAGCTACGTATGATTACACAAAATGAAGACACTTCCTTGTTAACGAATGCCCTGAAAGTGCTACAAGAAGACACACATGTACAGCCCTCCGTCCAGGAAGAAGACGATAGTCCACTCTTTCTGCATGCCCGGCGTCTGATGGCGGAAAAAAAGCGTTTGGAATATGAACTTAGTAAAAAAGAAGCCACCGTTGCTCAATTTCGTCATATGCTAGATCTTTCACAAGAAAATGTACGCAAACAAACAATATTATTGAATGAAAAATTGTCGGGTATCAATAAAAAGGTGAAGGAATTACAAGAAAAAAATAATTCTCTTGCCTTAAAATGTGAAGAACTGCAGCACTATCAAGAAAACTTTACTACAACACAAAAAATGCTAGAGCAAACTGAGGCAGCTACGCGTGAGCAAAGAGTGCAACTCTCGCGCTTACGAAATGATCTGGTGCTAGCCCTGCAAAGAGATAAAGAACAAATACATAAAATTAAAGCACTCGAAGAAGAGCTAGCAAACAAAAAAGGAGTGTGGGATACCGTCACTAGCCTTTTCCAAAAAAATAC
>JANKMV010000239.1 GCA_024650095.1 Bacillota bacterium
CACACAAGGAAACCCTATTTTTCGAAGGAAATGACCTCGTATTACGGCAGATACTACGTCAATTTCGTTTCGGTAAATAAGTAAAAAAAATCTGGAGGTTCTATCGTTATGGAAATCGTTAAGCTCACAGGAACAGGTCTGTCAGTGTCAAGAGTATGCCTTGGGACGATGACTTTCGGCGGACAGCTAAATGAACAGGAAAGTATTCAGGTCCTCAAGCATGCGCTCGACAGCGGTGTTAATTTCATCGACACTGCGAATATTTATACCGGAGGACAAAGCGAAATCATTATAGGCAAGGGATTAAAAGGATACAGAGAGAATGTTGTTCTTGCAAGTAAGGTAGGGGGGCCGACGGAAAAAGGAACGAATTGCAGTGGACTCGGCAGGAAGCACATTATTTCAGCAGTTGAAAAAAGCCTAAAAAGGTTGGACACCGACTATTTAGACCTCTATTATATGCATTTTCCGGATCCGTCAACACCTTTTGAAGAGTCAATGGAAGCCATGTCTTCCCTTGTTACATCAGGAAAAATTCGTTATATAGGCATGAGCAACTATGCCTCATGGCAAATGATGGATGCCTTGACGATCAGCGATAAACGCAACTGGATAGCACCACGCGTTACACAAAGCGCGTATAATCTCATTACAAGAAGCATTGAATCTGAGCTGACTCCGTTTATCAAGGAAAAGAAACTAGGCTTGACGATCTTTAATCCATTGGCAGGCGGATTGCTCTCCGGCAAACATAACAAGGAAAAGCCAGCTGATAACTCACGTTTTTCTGATTTAGGTGGATATTATAAAAGATATTGGAATGATCAGTCGTTCGCTGCCATGGAACAATTGACACAGATTGCGCAAAAGCATGATATGAATCTGCTTGAACTTGCATTGCGCTGGTGTATTTCTTACAGCTATGTAAACAGTGTCATAATTGGGGCCAGCCGTTTGGATCATTTAAAGAAAAACTTGGCATATATTGAACAAGGTCAGCTCTCTGACGAGATTCTGTTGCAGTGCAACGAAGTTTGGAAACAGCTTAGTGGGAACAGATTCTCATATCATCATTAATTGCTTCTTAGGGGCTTCCCCAATTTACTTACTGCTTGATATGTTTTTCCTTGCGCTTCTACATACGTAAAAAGGCTTCTTCCGTTTCCGGAAGAAGCCTTTTTACGCTAACGTAGATTTGGAAACCCCTGTTGTCGTAAACCCTCATAGAGAACAATGGCCACGGAATTGGACAAATTTAAAGAGCGGACCTCTTCTCCCATGGGAATGCGCAGACATCGCTTGGGATATTTATCTAGTAGCCAAGCTGGCAGGCCGGCTGTTTCTTTACCAAAGAGTAAATAATCATTGGCTTGGTATGAAACATCTGCATAGGATTGCTGAGCCTTAGTGCTTAACAACCAAAAGTTTTGCTCCGTGAGTATGGACAAAAATGCATCGAGGTTAGCATGGGTTTGTAGCTGCAAGTATTGCCAATAATCTAGACCGGCGCGCTTTAGATGACGTTCATCAATGGAAAAACCCAGAGGCTCCACTAAATGGAGGGTCGTGTTTGTAATGGCGCAGGTACGTGAAATATTACCTGTATTTGGTGGTATTTGTGGCTCGACTAAAACAACATGCACAACTTATTCCTCCCTAGCGAGATAGTTCTCGATTACAGCCAACACTGCGTTAGCACCCTCTGCAAGCTTGTCAAGATTGACCACCGCAATATACGCATCTTTATTCTTTTGGGAATCACGGTAAAAGAGATCGTAATGAAGAACGCAAAGAGCCTCTGCTACTGTTTGCAGATCACCTTGACGAATGAGAGCAACGAGCTCCTCGCTTTTTTCTTTGCCCAGTCTTTTGCGTAGCGATTGAAGCGCAGCCACTAATTCTTCAATATTGTCCTCGCGCCCTTGGTATTCCTCTACAATGCGCTGACCCCGCAAGGCCAGCGTAGCTTCAAGTAAAATATGCGGACCATTACCCATAGCTTCAAATAAGAATGTGGGCAGAATGACGGGACCAATTCTCTTCCCCTCACCTTCCACAATTAAGTAAGGTGCATGCTCGTATTGCATAAGAGCTAAGGCCAACAGGGCCTCAAAATCCTTTTGCGAATGTGCTTCTCCCAAACCTACCGCACCAAAGGCAGAGCCACGGTGGTTTGCCAAACCCTCTAAATCCAAAGCGGGAGCTCCTTGCGCCTGCAAGATGTGGATGACGCGAGTTTTACCCACACCCGTCAGTCCATTTAAGACAAAAATCGGTACGTCTAGTTTCTTTTCATCTAAATAGTTGTGGATATAACGGCGGAACCCTTTATAGCCACCTGCCAGCTGCCACACAGGATAGTTGAGCGCTTCCATCACAGAACAAACACTCCGACTACGTGTGCCACCACGCCAACAATAAATTACCACTTCTTTACTTTCGGCTGCTTGCAGGATCTTTTCAATCATCTGCGGCAGTCGCGGTGCGACCAGGGAAAGACCGACCTCTTTAGCGCGGTCGGTCCCTTCTTCCCAATATGTCGTGCCGACCTGTACTCGTTCCTCATTGTCTAACAAAGGAACATTAACAGCCCCCGGAATATGCGCTTGGGCATATTCCGACGGAGAGCGCACATCGACAACATAATATCTTGCTCTATTTGTGATCAATTGGTCTACAGATAAAAGTGCTTTCACTACGCCAATCCTTCCCAATTCCTGTTTCCATTGTAGCGAATGCTGCGAGAAAACTCAAGTTCAACCAGCTACTCATCGTCGTCTTCATCCGACTTTGACTGCTGCAGGAGCCGATTGTACTCCTCAAGCTTCGCAGTCACTCGGCCAAAGACAGTGTCCGCTACATAGTTTCCCTCATCATCTTCTATACCTGCGGAAACACCGGTAAGAATTTCAATTCCTTCTGCAATTGTTGTGACAGGATAGATGTGGAATTGACCGGCACGAACAGCCTCGATAACCTCATCGGTTAAATTAAGGTTTTTGCAATTTTGCACGGGGAGCATCACGCCTTGCTTGCCGGTTAACCCATGTAGTGTGCAGGCCTTAAAGAAACCCTCCACTTTATAGGTTGCTCCCCCAATGGGTTGGATTTCACCGAGCTGATTGACAGATCCGGTCACCGCAATATCTTGACGTAAGGGTAAATCGGCAAGGCTCGATAGCAACGCATACAACTCGGTGCTTGAAGCACTATCACCGTCAATGCCAGAATACATCTGCTCGAAGGCGAGACTCGCTGAAATAGAAAGGGGGAATTTTTGCGCAAACTTGGCTGCCAAGTAACCAGAGAGCGTTAATAGGCCTTTGTCATGAATACGACCACTCATTTTGGTTTCTCGTTCAATATTGATGATGCCTTCCCGTCCTAGATAAGTGACCGCTGTAATACGTGAAGGACGACCAAACACATAGTCCCCACTATTTAAGACAGACAAACCGTTAACCTGCCCAATTTTGGCACCATCCAGGTCCAGGAGAATGGTCCCCTCAGCCAAGAGCTCCTGTAACTTTTCTTCGTACGTATTGGAACGATATACTTTTTCTTCAATGGCTCGTTTCACATGCTCGCCAGTAATAAGATCGTCACCCGTCATATTTGCCCAAGCATCGGCTTCATAAATAATTTCCACGATTTCATTAAAACGGGTGCTTAATTTTTTTTGATGATCAGCCAACCGTGCACTAAATTCGACTAAGCGTGCTACACCCGTACGTTCAAAGTGCCGTACGCCTTCGCGTTGAGAATGGCTGGCGATAAAACTAGCCATTTGCGTCATTTTCTCGCGACTGGCATCCATTTCTGTATCGAAATCTGCTTTAACCTTAAACAACTTGCGGAAGTCATCCTCATAATCATAAAGAATTTGGTATAGATACGGATTGCCCACTAAAATGACTTTAAGATCTACGGGTATAGCTTGTGGGCGTAGTGAAGACATGGCTAGCAGACCACGCCAGCTCCTGATTTATCAGGCGCTAAACT
>JANKMV010000023.1:0-6311 GCA_024650095.1 Bacillota bacterium
AAAATAACTCGCATAGATGGTATATAGATAATGAATAGATGGGCTATCAAGGAGGCAATGACACCAGAAAAGCTATTAATGGAATATTACAAAGAATTTCTATATAAAGGATATTATTAATTCTTGGCGAATTGAATATATCCGTAATGCTGTAAAAGTTCCGCCCAAAAAACTAAATGAGGTGAACTAAATGAATCATGAAAGACTCTATATGATCGAACCCAAACCTGGTTTTACTCCGCAAATGGGCCGCCTAGTGTCCATGATGGAATATGTAAGATGGTCAACGCTAGAAGCTGTCAAAGAGTTACGTGTTGAGCAGTTAGATTTTCTGCTAGACGAAAAATCGAATTCTATCGGAGCAATACTAAAGCATATTGCGGCAGTGGAATTTGTCTTTTATCTGAGGACAATTGAAAAAAGAGGCATGACAGAGGAAGAACGAACAGAGTGGGGATCTGCACTGGAGTTAGGTGCCCGGGGACAAAATGAAATAAAGGGGAATTCGCTGGACTATTATACAGATGTCCTAAATAAGGTGAGAGAAAAGACTTTTAAGGCATTCTCTGAATTAACGGATGAGTGGCTTGAGCAATCAGTACCAGAACCTCGCTATGGAAACCGTCTCGTCAATTATTATTACAGGTGGTTTCACGTCTTTGAGGATGAATTAAACCACAGAGGACAGATTAGATTGATCCGGAAAAGAATTCTTGAAGGATAAATTCAGAAACAAGCTCGGACCTGCTCCCTCGCAACGGTACCGGGTTCGACCCGAAGTATGTCGAACATAATTTTCACCACCTAAACCAGCCCTACTTCTTGGGCTGGTTTTTAATGCCCAAAAACAGCTCAACAAATCAGAATGGAGGAAAAGAAACATAATCAACTCGACCTAGCCCGCACCATTGTGAAACAAATGAACATTCACACCTAATACGCAGAAACATTCCTGACTACCTTCAGAGCAGGAAAGACTGCCCGAGATTTACTAGCTCAGAGTAATCCCCAGGAAGTAAAACAATCAAAGCCAACCCTTCACACATTCGAGGGATTGGCTTTTTTAATGTCAAAATCTAGGCGCGCTCCATCGCCTGACGTCCGGTGAAAACAGGGCTGGCACCCCTCACGGGGTGCCAGCTACCTACTCATAATATTGAATTTTTAGTTTCCGGATCCTGCGTTAGTTCCGGCAATGCGTCCGAAAACAAATATGTCCGCAATAGCATTACCGCCGAGCCTGTTACCAGCGTGAATTCCACCTGTAACTTCCCCGGCTGCCCATAAACCAGGAATAGCATTGCCGCTGGTATCTAAAACACGAGTATCGGTATCAATTGCTACTCCACCCATAGTATGGTGTAATGAAGATTTTCTCGGAGATATAACAAGCCCTACATCATCATTAGCTTCTAGATAATCAAGATCAATAGCTCCAGCTATAACTCTCTTGCCAAAGTCATCGTCTTTTTGAGCTGCTACATAACTGTTATATAGTTCAATTGTAGCCCGCAATTGTGCTTCATCAAATGCTGGTGCAACACCTGCTTTAGGAGTTTTGGTCGCTTCTGCCAATTCGGCAAGATTTTTGCCATACCAGACATGACCGCCTTCGACTATGCCTTCAATACGTTCGCTATACTCGACTCCTTGTAACAGTTGATCAGGGTTCCCAACATCTCCTCTGCCTGCATAAATAATATAGAAGATACTATCCTCAAGAGCCAGGGAAGCTTTAGCAAGAACATCACGTTCTGCATATTCATCTACGAACCGATTACCGTTGCCGTCAATCCAAATCTGTTCAGCTGCATCTCCCCAAATGCCATCGGTCATAGTTCCTTTAACAGGCGATGAAGAAGGCATCATTTGTGCAACCTCCATACCGGTTACATCTGCGCCGATGGCTATTGCCATAACAATTCCATCGCCCTCGTTAGTACCAAGGTTAGTTGACAATGTCCTGTCTGACAGGTCATCTCCCCAATACTTATCATACTCTTTAACCATTGTCGGGTTTGCGCAGTATCCACCCGATGCAAGCACAACACCATTAGCAGTATTTATGGTAATTTGCGTTCCATCTATCTGTTCAGCTTTTGCACCCACTACTTTACCAGACCCATCTACTAAAAGCTCAGTCCCTTTAGTCTCTGTATAAATAGTGACCCCTTTATCTAATGCAACACTTTCAAGATGAGGAATACGTAATGCACCTGTCATGAATGAGTGAGTTCTAGGCCACATGGCACCGAGGACTGTACCAAGTCCGTCTCTAGTACCATACTTAGTATCAGCGCCATAAGATGACTCAAGTCCAACTTCTCCCATCCATTTAAAGGCATTAAGTGACTCAGAAGCAAGCGTTCTAGCAAGCTCAACATTTGGAGCAAGCCAACTTCCATCTGTTAATTGACGAAGTCCGCCTGTATATATATGCCACATATGTAAGGCAACAGAGTCAAAACCAGGCATGTCAACTCCGATTTTCTTTCCAGTATTTCTCGCATAGAATGCATTGATATCATTTTTAAGCTCTTCCAATACTGGTTCCCATTCTGGGTAAGCGTCAAATTTTAGTCCTGGATCTGCAGGATCAAGGGCAAGATATGAATCCATTGCATCCTTTTGAGCTCCCGTTAATTCCATAACGTTCTCCTGGGCCTCAAGATCAACTGCATTATAAGCGGAGCCTGCCACCAGAGAATTCCCGCCTAATATAGAACTTTTTTCAATAAGGATAACTTTGGCTCCTTGATCAGCGGCAGTAATTGCTGCTGTCAAGCCAGCACCTCCTGCACCAATTACAAGAACATCTGTATCCCATGTTTGTGGGTCCTTAGGTGTATAACCCACTTTATTTGCTTTTAGAGCATCAATATCTAATCCAGCAGCTTGAGCAGCATTAGTTACTGCACTAATAACTGCATAACTGGTTGCAGTTGCTCCAGTAACACTGTCAACAGCTACGCTTTGATTTTCGATTATTTGAGTTGGTATGCGCTCTACTGCTACTTTTACAACATGTGCTGTTTCAGAGCTTTCAACAATTTCAATGTCTGTGATTTCACTATTTTCAACAGTTATGCTTACAGTTACCGGCCCCTGAAAACCCCCCGAAGTACCTTCAAAAACGCCGTTAATCGGATCAGGTTCTGTTTCCTGAGTGCAGCCAACAAAAATAAAAGCGGCCAAAAAAACACATAGCATCAATGTAACCGTTCTTCTCATAATTTTCCTCCTCATTAAAATAATCCGTTTCTCCCTCATAATAAGCCAACTATAAACCGTGCACAGGTCTATTAAAATCTATGCGCGTGCCAACATTTGCCACCTGTATAGATTCGTGTATAATTTTACTATCTATTTAATTTTTTGTCAATATGTTAGTATGACACCTTCAATTCGGAATTTAGATCTTACTGATTTAAAATTTAAGAATAACGGCCCTCATGAAAAATTGTGTGGGTATACGAGGTGAGAGTGAGATAGTAAGCGTAAATGCTACTGGAAAACGAAGTACTATGTATTCGTCACTACAGATACTGGAAAAAACCAGCAAACACAGAGCTGGCTTCGGTGTCCAAAAAATCCAAACAAAAAGCAGAACGGAGTAAAGGGATACTATTTGTGATAAGATACATCAATTCCTTTACTTACAAGTATTTCAATTTGGTCAAAAATTAAATGCTTGACGTCATGATGCTGATAAATAGTTAACTCAACCAATTTGGGTAGGTCTTCAAGTGGTTTAAGGTTGGTTATTGGATTATATGAGAGTGTTAAGTTTTCCAGGCTTATTAAGTCTGCAAGAGGTTCAATATCAGAAACATTGTTATCCTGAATGTTTAGAAATTCAATTTTACCCTTGCCTCTTAAAGCCTCCAGGGAACTAATACTGTTGCCACGAAGGTTTAACTGAGTTAAATTTTTCAGTCCGGCTAGTGCATCAATATCACTAATGCCATTATTTGTTAATGTCAAATGCTCTAATGATGTAAACTCGTTTAAATAGCTTATATCGCTTATATTAGTATCAATTAATGCAAAATATGTTACTTTATCAAGCTTTCCTAAAGCAACAGGATTAGCTACGTTAGTGTAGGAAAGGTTAATACGAGTTAATGAAGTAAGGTTGCTTATCGGGTCTAAAGAATCAAGATCAATATCATTTCTTAGTATTCCGAAATCACTTAAGTTCTTTGCATACTCTAATCCACTTAAACTGCTTACATTATCTCCATTAGCTCTTACATAGTATAGCTGCAACATGTCTGTGGATAAAATATCCCCTGTTTCTTTATCTAATTCTGCTCTCACTAATCTTTCTAATTCTGGACAGTCAAACGTTACAATTACTTCTTCACTTTCATCACTAATACTGTCCGGCCCATTCAATTCATTAACCTCATCCTGCCCTGTTTGCGTATCACCGCTACTTTTTCCACATCCAGATAAAATAATAACAACCAAACAAAATATTAGTGCGATTTTTGTTTTCAAGAAACATACCTCCCATTTATTTTGCTATATGATACAAAATGATATTACCATTATCGTTCTATTATGAAACAGCCGGCAAGAATAAACTACTACCCTTAAGGGTAGTATTGCAGAACAGGCAAAAGCAAGAAGTATAGCGTCTCAGACAGCCTTGCGAGCGGTGAGCCTGTGCGTCTCTCTGGCTTCGCCATCTTCGCCGTTCGACATGTGACAGCTCAAGAGTTTCAAACCTGTCGCGATAAAAATCAGCCCCACCTCTCTATCCCCAGATAGAGGTAGGGCTAATTTTCAGTTCACCGCAAAAGGTTCCGCCTTATATTGTTAGAGATTCTGCTGCATGGCTTGCTTTTTTCTCGATTAAGTGTAACTAAAGTGCCCCATCTAGAACCATCATCTGTTCCCCACCGTATTCGATGCCGGCACTGCGACCTTCATCGGCAAAAATAATTTTATTGTCTCTTTTCGATATGAGTTCAATAGATACCTGCCCGCATAGATTCTCCTGAACAAGTGGTTTCATCTCACCATTATTAGGCCCATTGAGCAGGATAAATTTTTCCGGCTGGGTTGATGTCTCGATCTTAAGCATGTATTTAGAGTTTTCAACTAAAAGGTAGATATCTTTATCGGTTTTCTGTAAAATCTTTATTTTACTTCTGTTGATAGTGGTAAATGAGTAGAAGTGGTCTTCCACATATAAGCCTATCAGAAAGCCTTTAAAGCTGCTAAATAAAAAAGGTATATGCGCCAGCGAACAGGAAATTGATGACCTACTCTTTGAGAAGTGATTTGACTGAATCCAAATCCATGAATATGGAAAAGCTTTTCCCCAGTTTTTTTCAATATATCCCCGGCCCCCAGAAAAATCAATGTTTTTACCGTTAACATTCAGCGTTCCTGACAGTTCTAGGTCCATAGCACAAACTTGGCTGTAGCACTGCATGTTTGGAATATAGTTATAAAAACCCATACTGCCTGGATTTATAATGTTGTCAGGCCATTTAAGAATATTTCGGAAAGAAAGTTTACCCTGAACTGTAAAGGCGGGGTTTCTAACATCGAAGGATATTTCATTTAGTGAAAAATAGTTATCTGCCACATTTATTTGGAAAGTATCCCTTTCGGCCTGAAAGCTGTCTACAGAGAATTTTTGGTAATGGGCATAAGCTGTAGAGCCATCAATTAAATGTATGAAGCTGTGTCCATTGGTGTCACTATTGTTCTTGCCTAAGGAAAGTCCAGGGATAAAAGCAAAGACATTTTCTTGTGCAGAATCTACCAATTTGTAATACCAGCCTTCAAAGAAGTTTCTTTTAGTGTCATAGCCGTGAAATAAATCCGGATTACGAATTATTTTCATGATTTAATCTCCCCAGATTTAGTCAGATTTTAGAACACTCCCAGGATTCGGTGAACTTACTCAGCAGCCGACCTCGCCTTGATTTCCGTAGCACGTTTGCCCTGTTCGTATTTTAATCCAGTTATTCTTAAGAGCCGTTTTAATTTTTTTGCAAAATAGGTGCTGGACCATCATGCCAATTGATTATATCTCACCATCCTTTCCTTTTCGACTTAAAAATAATAGCAACTAACAAGAGCAAAAAAGTGAAACATACAGGCGGAGGCGAGCCACATCAATACCAATAAAGGCCCAGATTAAAAAGCACTAAAAGGTACTAGGATTTGTTCTAGAATTTATTTCAACTTGTAATAGAAACGGTAAGTGATAGCGTATACCATATTACATGTAGATCCTGAACATCAGACCACATATTTGTATCAAAAAAAGCCCTAGTATAAGCAATACC
>JANKMV010000023.1:6321-6848 GCA_024650095.1 Bacillota bacterium
GCATTTAACGACCTTTGAGATTAACTGTGCCAGGTACGTAAGCATAATCTGTCAAAAAAATAGTGAGTGGTTCTATCAAATGTTTCTCCCTTTATCCAATTTACCCCACAGAATAAAAGTCCATAAATATAAGGTAGCTCCAAATAAAAGTCCTCTCACCCATCCGGCGCACGTGTTATCAAGCCGGATATCCACCTGGGGACTTTATCTTATGGAGTAATGCTAAAAGAAGACCTCGCTACGTTGGTACTAGTATTGTTACATGACGTATTCTTAATGGTTTTCCTTTTCTATGTTTAGAGCAACATTACGGTAGTTCAAATTAGAATTATACGCCCATATACTTGTACTCAAGCTTTTTGTAGACAATAATGTTTTTATAAATTTAGAAAAAATGACTTTCTTATCATATAAACGATAATTACTATTACTCATATGTTGTGATAATTGTTCACTGGTCATATGTATTGGCTTAAAGGTAACTTCAGTCATATCAAAATGTTCCCAGTCTACTGGGAATTTATTAT
>JANKMV010000023.1:6858-13425 GCA_024650095.1 Bacillota bacterium
TTAAAGGCAGACGATAAGGTCTATATGAAACCACGCTCATCATCTTCAAACTTTTTAAATAACCTAGTTCCTGGAAGTGGAGTCAGGATAGTTGTCTGCATAACATCTACAGGGCTTTTAACTATATATTCAATTCTTTTTTCGAGTAATTCTGATGAATCATTATCCAGACCATATATAAACGCTACCAGAACAGCAATTTTGTGACGATTGATTTTCGCTATTACATCCCTATACTTATCCGGACCTACTTTTATATTCATTTTCTTATTAATACTACCTAAAGATTCTTCATCCTCAGCTTCTAGGCCTAAAAATACCATTTTACAACCACTTTTTGCAGCATATTTAAGCACCTCGTCATTATCAGCAAAATTAATTGAAGCCTGACAAAACCAATCTTTTTTGATCCCTTGGCTTATCATACCTTTAAACAACTTTATAGCACGTTCATTAGCATTTATTCCGTGCCCCAGAATGTTGTCATCAACAAAAAATATCATTTTTTGTGGTATACTCTTTACTTCATCTAAAACATCGTCAATAGGCCTTTGTCGGTATTTATGCCCATTGAATTGAGTAACTGAACAAAACTCGCAATCCATAGGGCAACCTCTGGCTGTTTGAACTGCTCCGAACATGTATCCGCCATGAAATAAATCATGTCTCGCTTTTGGGATGATATCTGCGTTTATTAATTCTCCTTGATAAATACTCTTTAGTTTACCATTCTCAAAATCAGAAATCACTGTTGCCCATATACTCTCAACCTCACCTATTACAACCGTATCTACATAAATTCGAGCCTCATCAGGCACCATGGAGGCATGTATTCCGCCTATTATTGTTGAGATACCTCTTTCACGATATTCTTTCGCGATATCATAAGCCCTTTTTGCTGACGCAGTGAAAGCCGTTATTCCTACCAAATCTGCTTCTTCAAACTCAAAAGCTTCAATATTTTCATCAATTATCTTAACATTCCAATCATCTGGGGTAAGTGCAGCAATTATACCTAAACCCAAGGGAGGGAATCGAGAACTTCTATTAATGGTTAGCCCTGTTTTACAAGGATTTGATGGGTTGATTAATAATAATTTCTTCTTCATACCCGCTCATTCCTTTCATAATATCTTAATACTCACCCCAGAAATAGTGATATCAGTGATATCATAGAATGTTGGAAACTCGCATAAGTCTGCCGTATCCACTCTCATATATAATATTTACATTATTCGTCACTCATGACTTAGGTTCCTACCTAGTTTTCATAATCGGCTAATTTCCTGCAAAACAAATACAAGGATCACTCTTCTTCAAATTATGCAAAAAAAGACGCCATCAATAATGATAACGTTTTATGAAATTTATCTATATTATAGTATTAGACTGATTCTTGAATATCAGATGAGGACCACTGTCTGTTATACAGTTCTTGATATAAGTCGCAATGACACAGCAGCTCAGCATGTGTCCCATATCCTGCTATTTTCCCATTTTCTAAGACGAGAACTTTCTGCGCGCGCCTTAGTGTTGTGAATCTGTGTGCTACAATCAAAACAGTTCTTTCTTTTGTAAGGTTGTCAAGCGCTTTTTGTATCATAACTTCTGTAGATGCATCCACACTTGATGTTGCCTCATCAAGAATCAAGATTGGACGGTCCGCGAGAACAGCACGCGCAAACGCAATCAGTTGCCGCTGCCCCCCTGACAAGTGGCCGCCATCTTCTCCGACCTGCGTATCATATCCCTGAGGCAGCTTTCTGATAAAATCGTCCGCGCAGGCGATGATTGCTGATTGCTCTACATCGGCATCGCTGGCTTCCAATCTGCCATATCGGATGTTTTCCCGAATGGTATCATCGAATAAATACACCTCCTGTGAGACCAACATAACATTTTTGCGAATGTCCTGAATCTTCATGTCACGAACGTCAATTCCGTCAATTTTGATTGCCCCGCTGCTACTATCGTAAAGCCTCGGAATAAGCCTGATTAGAGTGGATTTGCCTGCTCCTGTCGGGCCGACAATTGCTGTGATTTGACCTTCCGGCAGTTTAAGGTCGAATCCATCCAAAATGTTCTTGCCTTCCTCATAAGCAAAATCGACCTGCTCGAAGGAGATTTCTCCTTTTAAAGGCGAATTTAGTTTAACCGCTTGTTTGGGAGAGTTAATTTTAATCGGTATTTGAAAATAATTGTAGATTCTTTCTGCTGAAGCCGCAGCGTTCTGATAAACACCATAAACCTGACTAATGTTCCGAAGCGGGACAAAGAACCGATTGGTGTAGCTGATGAACGCTATAATTACGCCTACTGTTACTGCACTTTCGCCATTAATAATCATTAAGCCTCCGAATAGAACGGTGAGAGCCGTGCTTATTGCTGAAGTGAAAGACATGAATGGAAAAATCAGTGCTGTTGCACCTGCTGCCTTGATTTGTGCCTTAAATGCGTCCATATTGAGCTTTTCAAAAGAATTCTTGTTCTCCGATTCCTGTGACATCGCCTTTACGACGCGAATACCGGCCAGGTTTTCTTCTACCCCAGCGTTCATTTTCCCCGACATCTCACGTATTGAGCCGTACGCTTTGCGCATAAACCTGCCAATATACATTATGCCGAAAAATATCACCGGAACAACAAGCAAGACAATTGCGGCAAGTTTTGCGTTCATGATAAACATGATTACCGCAACACCGACAACCGTCAGGAAATCACTTAATAGGTTTGTGACTCCGCTAGTAATCAATTCGGCGAGATTGTTAACGTCTCCAGTCTCTTTCGGTTTCTGCCAGTATTTCAATTTCCTTTGCTAGCGCTCTGATCTGTTCGCCATCCACATCGTAATGCATAAAGTATCCGCGCCTTTCTCCAATCAGCAAACCGGCTTCTCGCAATACTTTTAAGTGTTGGGATATGGTAGCATCTGTCAAATCGAGACGGCGCGCCAAAGCCCCTACGCAATAGTTATGCTTTAGCAACAGCTTTACTATTTTCAGTCTTGTGTCGTCGGCAATTGCCTTCAAGACTATAATGGTTTTTTCCATAATGTCCCTCCTTTCATTTAAGCGTACACTTAAGTAAAAGAATAGTATATCAATTTGATTAAGTTAATACTAAATTAGAGGCCCCTGGGGAAAAGAAAAAACACCGCCGGCTTTAATTACGTTGCTGACGGTGTTCGCCTTATCCAGACTTGTACTTGCTACTGATTGCTTTGTCCAACTCCCTTATTAGAATCATGGCAGCTAGAGGCAACAACAGATTTTACACTTGTGGAACAGATCTTCGGAAAGGATCAAAGGCATGTAAAAGAAATGGTGTAAGTAAAAAGAAACTGCGGTCAAAAATACTTTAATAAGAGAATTTTCATTATTGTGCTTTCCAGGCAGTCTAGAAGATGAAATTCGGCGAAGTTACAGCTAATTCGAGATAACTTAAAAACTATGTGACAAGAATCAAGGTGATGCTGCCCCATGAACAACAACGCATGTTATCTGATTACATTATTTCTGTAATGGCCGATCAGTTCTCGGATAGTTTTAAGCTGATACATAAGATATCAATACAGGGTCAAGAAAGCAGTCTAAACGTCCTCGAAAAGGCGCTGTATTTTGGCCTCTAGCACACTTGTTATTCCCTTCTCCGTTGGCTCTGCCAACCGTGGAGTCGGTAGCCTGATTAGTCGGCGCCCGGATTTACCACTACAGGCTCGCGGTAAGCGGACGAGCTACTTAATTAAGCAGCTAATGCGTAATTATTGTTGGCAGTTAAGCCTTTTCCATGTTGTTGTCCGTCCATGGTCCTGACTCGTTGGCCTTGTTAGCCCAGAGATCATCAAAGCACAAAGTTATTTACTATAGCGATTTCAAAACGATGAGTTCCGAAACGTAATTGGACATTAAATCAAAATCGCTGTCATTATGAAGCAAAGCTAACTTATTCTCAATAGCGGTAAGAGCAATAAGTACGTCGAGCGTACTTCGTGGGGTTACACCTTTACGCCTTAACTCAAAATATATTCTGGCAGCCTTCTCATAGGTAGAAGCTTCTGGCTCTAAGTAAAAAATTTGCTGACTTGAAAGATATTCTTTCAGTGTATTAAACTCTGTCTCATTTCTCGCCCCCTGCAAAATCTCTTGATAAGTGTATGACGATATTCCAAAAGGGATATCTCGGGACAGAACATCTTTAAAAAGCTCTGTTTTCTCATCAACTTGTCCTTTTAAAAAACCAATAAGAACAGAGGTGTCAACTAATACCATATGTTAACGCCCCTTTCTCATTGATTTATAATCATAATCGTCGGCAAATTTAATCTTACCCTGTAATTCATTTAAATCCATGCGTGTATGGCGTTGTACAAACTCGACTAAAGCCCTGTCAACTACATCCTTTTTCGTAGTTAATCCAGAAACACGCATAGCCTGCTCAATAAGATTATCATCAATTACAATATTAGTACGCAAATTTATACACCTCCTCATACACATTATATTACACATAAAATACCCCTGTCAATCGTAAAATAACAAAAAAGCCAAGTCATAAGACTTGACTGTTGCCACCTATTTGGTGGAGGCGAACCGTACCGTTTCGTATGTACAATTTCTCTAGTTGGGTATCGGCATAGTGGTAATCCTAACGTGGGGAATGAGTTTTGATTAATCGACCTAGTAGTGTGGAACTAACGGACACGCTGGCGGCTCAAAAACCTTTTCCACATTCAGAACACTATTGTTCGAAAACACACATCCTCGCCCACTCTTGACGACATTACTTGGAATACAGAATGATAGTTAAAAGCAGCGTTGCACTACTTGAAAAGGGTACCTTACAAATCTTCAATATTCATTTTATCTAATTCCTCTTGTTGCTGAGTTTTCTTCCTTTTTTGTTGCGCATTATAGCGAATAAAATATTTAACTATGAAAAATAGACAGACTGGAATTCCAATAAAAAAAATCAAAGACATAAACATTTCCAAAAACCCTATCCTACCAAACATTTTTATTTTCCTCCAATCTGTTTTTTATATTCTGAAATCAATACCTTTGCTGTTTCTAACTCAATTTTTTCATTAATTGCAAGACGTTTTATAAGCGCGATAAAAGGTTCGTTTGCGGTGTCTTCATTAACTTGAATTTTTTGTATCAGCTTATCGAGCCTGAGCCTTACAGTCGGGTAAGTAACACCGTACTGATGAGCAATTTCTTTCAATGAACCCGATGACAATATAAATTTTTTTATAAATGATACATCTTCATCATCAAGATTAAGCATCCAACTAGGAACAATCTCTATCGTCATAACATGCCTCCTTTAACAATATTAAGTATATACTTTATTTTTATTAAAGTAAATGCTAAACTTACTTTTAAATAAAATAAGTGTTATGGATACGCATGAAGTCATATTAGTTGGTATGAATATCTAAATGGTGAATCGCCGAATACTAAACAAAAAAGCCAAGTCCTAAGACTTGACTGTTGCCACCATTTTGGTGGAGGCGAGGGGAATCGAACCCCTGTCCGAAGGCAAACCAGCAAAAGCTTCTACGAGTGTAGCCTCAAATTTAGTTTCGGGTAACGGGCTCCTTGAGACAAGATTCCGTTACACTAGCACACTTGTTATTCCCTTCTCCTTTGGCTCTGCCAACCGTGGAGTCGGTAGCCTGATTAGTCGGCGCCCGGACTTACCCCTACAGGCTCGCGGTAAGCGGACGAGCTACTTTAATTAAGCAGCTAAAGCGTAATTATCTTTGGCGTTTAAGCCTTTTCCACGTTGTTGACCGGGTCATGGCCCCGGACTCGCAACTCTTTGTAATTCATAAGTCTGTATAGTCGGCCTATTCGTGGTTCTCCTTGGCTTATTCTGATTATTGCATTATTTAGTCCTGCTTCTCCAGCTGAATACTATAGGCATAAAGCGGGCCTGAAGATGGCATACCACTTTCAGCGGTTCCTATTATGACTGTACCATTCTCATCAACTTCCCCGCGCATTTTTTCATAATAAACAACTCCGTCATGGGGGTCGGTGAACTCTGCGTAATAGTGAAAAGCACGGCCATCAACATTTAGAGAGACTGTTACATCTGTATCTACCGAATAAGCTATAAATTGACCGGCCTCATCTTTTTCAATAAAAATTTCATGGGGCAGAGAAGCACCAATTACCCCTTCCATCTCTTCTTCAGTTAAACCCGCTGAATCATATACCCGCTCAATAATGGAATAACCAATCCAGTGACCACTTAAGCCTTCAGACGCAGAAACGCTCTCATCGTTCTCCGTCTTACTTCCTTCGATTGTTCCGTAGCCGTTTTCCTCATCCACATTCTTTCCTTTACAATTGGATACCAACATATCCCATACCCTTGCTTTTTCCTCCAGCTCCCAGCGGGCCAGTTCATCCTTTAGCCTCTGGATTTCCGCTGGGATTTCTTCTTGTACCCGATTCCGCCGCTCGCTGTTGATACGGTAGCTTTCCATGAGCGCATCATCTATGGCACGGCTCCGCAAGTTCTGGTTTCTGATGATTTCAACCTCTTCCTCGCTGAACT
>JANKMV010000240.1 GCA_024650095.1 Bacillota bacterium
ACTCTATTGCATTACAAACAGCCACTGCTTAGAAATTCAGACATGTAACGACCGTTCCCTATATCCTAGTGCAGTAAAGCAGTCACTGTTTTGTAATTGGGAGGGGTAATTAGCAACGCTCTGCCTCTCTTGGAGTGTGTATATAATGAGGCGTGGCGCTTTTATTGTTTACATAATTAACGGCTGGAGGGACAGGCAGTGTGTGATATTTGTAAGAGTTTGTGCACAAAACAGAGAAAACTGTGTGGAGTTTCTGTGTTCGGTGCCTTGCTTCGTTATGCGTACTGATTAAAGTCGACATTTGCCCATTATTTTCTCAGTGGCTATAATCTAACTGATACTAGGAAAGGGGGTGAAAGTAGTGGCAATTGTTTTAGAGCCTAACTACAGTCGCTGTCAAGTGAGGCTGCAAAATGGCGTGGATGAGCATGGAGATCCAATTCTAGTCAACCGCACCTATGGTCGCATTCTTCCCACGATATCTCATGATGATATCCATGAAGTGTTTACGGCAATCATGTCTTTGCAAGATTTGAGTGTGTATGTCATCCGTCGTTTAGAAGATGGTGATTTGATTAGCGAATAAGCATAGGAGTGCTTGAGAAGGGGAGGTGAAATGATGGAAACAGTACTGCAGCTTGTTTTTCGCAACGAGGATGGCCGTTTGTTTACTCTCAATGTGCAAAACCCGAAAGACGATTTGACAGAGGCCACGGTGACGCCCGTAATGGATTTAATTTTAGCCAAAAATCTCTTCCAAAGTACGGGGGGCGCACTTGTGCAGAAAGTTAGTGCACGCTTGGTATCACGTGATACTGTAGATGTGGCCGCATTTGAATAGATGAGCGGGAGGTTCGCCTCCCGTACATAGGCAAAGACAGAGATGAAAAGGCGATTTAAGCAGGAAACAATGGTCTGGTGTGGAATACATTCAGGCGGAGGTAAGGATATGGAGCGCCTAGAAGGAACACTAGAGAGAATTACATATTATAATGAAGAAAACTTGTTCATGGTGGCAAGGTTGCGTTGTGGTGAGCATGAATTAAACACCATTATTGGCAATATGCCGCGGTTTAGTGTGGGCGAAAGATTGATTGTGGAAGGTGAGTGGACTCAACATAAAGATTTTGGCCCTCAGCTGAAAGTTTGGCGTTATGAGGCAGCAGCGCCACATAATGAGAAGGGGGTACGGAATTTCCTTGCTTCGGGTTTGATCAAAGGGGTAGGTCCCTCCACAGCGGATAAAATTGTTGATCATTTTGGCGTAGAAGCGCTCTCAATTATTGAAAAAGAACCGGCACGACTTTGTGATATTGATGGCATTGGCACAAAAAAAGCGGCCATGATCATAAGTAGCTTGCAAGAGCGGCAGGAAGTAATGAGGGTGATGACGTTTTTGCAAAGCTATGGTGTAAGTACAGGCTATGCCACACGCATTTACCGGCGCTATGGTGATGATACGGTGAACCGCGTCAGTGAGAATCCTTATCGTCTTGCCAATGACGTTTTTGGAGTAGGCTTTAAAACTGCGGATAAAATCGCGCTGGAGATGGGTTTGGCTCCCGATTCGCCCCATCGTATGCGAGCAGCGCTCTTATATAAATTAAACGAGGCACAGGATCAGGGTCATGTTTTTTTGCCACAGCAAGAGTTGCTCAGGGCTGTGGTGGATGCATTAACCACTGCGGAACAACCCGTAGAGGAAGAAATGGTGCTCCAGCAATTGGAACGGCTAGCAGAAAGCAAGCAACTTGTGGTGGATAAGGGGCAAGCCGATGTCGTCGCTGTGTACTTGGCGGCTCTCTATCACGCAGAATGCTACGTAGCCACGAGACTTCTTGAAATTACGCAATGTCAAACTGTGATTCATGCGGCCAATAGTACTGATTTGGAGCGAGAGGGCTTCACACTGGCAGAAGCCCAGCAGGAGGCGGTTCGCACCGCCATGGATGCGGGACTGTTGGTCATTACAGGTGGCCCAGGGACAGGGAAAACGACGACCATTCGCTCATTATTAACATTGTTCCAACTCAATGGCTTAGAGGTTTTATTGGCAGCACCCACGGGTCGGGCAGCCAAACGTATGACGGAAGCAACCGGTTTGGAAGCAAAGACAATCCATCGCCTCTTGGAATATGCACAGACGGATGGTGAGGGTCTTGGCTTTGCCTTTCAGCGGGATGAAGATCGTCCTCTGAAGGCACATGTGCTGATCATTGATGAAGTTTCTATGGTGGATTTACCGCTCTTTTATCACCTTTTGAAAGCCATTCCTGATGGTTGTAAACTCATACTGGTTGGAGATATGGATCAACTGCCGTCTGTGGGACCCGGCAATGTGTTGCGGGATATCACCACGTCCGGAGCCGTGCCTGTGGTGCGATTGGAACAAATATTTCGCCAATCGGACCATAGTACCATTGTTAGTAATGCACATGCTGTTAATAAAGGGCAGATGCCACACCTAGGTGGCAGTGAAGATTTCTTCTTTATTCAGGAGAGTGAACCCGAGGCGATTCTGGACAAAATTTTGGATCTATGCAGCCGTCGCTTGCCGCAATATAAAAATCGCGATGCCATTACCGATATCCAGGTGTTAAGTCCCATGCGTCGCCATCTTTTGGGGGTAGATAATTTAAACGTCCATCTACAGGGTAAGTTAAATCCTCCAGCACCACATAAGACAGAAATGAAATACCGTAATACCACCTTTCGTATGGGTGATAAGGTAATGCAAATTCGCAATAATTATCAAAAAGAAGTGTTTAATGGTGATGTTGGTCGTATTACCTATATCAACGGTGATGATGGTGAACTTATGGTGCTGTATCCCGATGTGGGGGGAGCGCGCGACGTTTTATATGAGCAAGCTGAATTAGATGAACTGGTGCTTTCCTACGCCACCTCTGTGCATAAAAGCCAGGGAAGTGAGTATCCCATTGTGGTACTTCCCGTGGTAACACAACACTATATCCTTTTACAGAAGAATTTGCTTTATACAGCCATTACACGGGCGAAAGAGCTTGTGGTGCTGATTGGCACAAAGAAAGCTCTGGCCATTGCCATACGTAATAACAAAGTTGAGACACGCTACACAAGGTTGGCGACGCGACTGGTAAATTAATCGCCACCATGGAGGCGGGAAAGTGGAATTGTTGGCGCCACTTTTGGATTTATTGTTCCCACCACGCTGTGCTATTTGCCGTGGTCGTTTAGATGGCCAACTGCAAGGGGTGGCCATTTGTTCTACGTGCCAGGAACTTGTCTTAGATCTTAGCCACTGTTGTAAAAAATGTGGTTATCCTTTGCCCCAAGCCGCAGATGTATCCTGTCATTTTTGCGGTAACCGCAGCTATGCATTTGCCGGTGCTTGTGCCGTTAGCCTTTATCAGGGAAACATTCGAAAGGCAATCCACCGCTTTAAGTATGGTGGGCGTAAGGAATTGGCCGCTGTATTTGGCCCCTTGCTTGCTCGCCAAGTCCAATTAAGGGATTGGGGTCCGATGGATGTACTTGTGCCCGTTCCCCTCCATCAGCAAAAGTTACTCGAGCGTGGGTATGATCAGGCTTTGCTGTTGGCGCAGGCGATGGGTCGTACTTTAAAAGTGCCGGTTAAACGTCTACTAACACGTACGCTGCATACTCAGAGTCAAACCGCTTTGCATGCCTCTCAACGCTGGGAAAATGTCGCTGATATTTTTGCACCAGCTACAAATGAGCATTTGCCCCATCGCATTCTTTTGGTGGACGATTTATTGACCACAGGTGCAACTGCCCATTTTGCCGCGACGGCCTTGCGCAGTGCTGGTGCCCAGGATGTTTATCTTGCTGTAATTGCGCGATCGTGATTATTTTTTTGATTAGAGATACGCGTGGTTGTTGACACTATCAGCATAATATGGTATTTTAGGGCTGTGTAGAGCAGATGCTTTATATACTTTTTATATGTGCAGGAGGAATGCAAGTGTACGGCAAAGTAAAGTGGTTTAACC
>JANKMV010000241.1 GCA_024650095.1 Bacillota bacterium
AGGAAAGACGACTTTGGCCTGTAATTTGGCTGTGGCTTTGAAAGCAAAAAGCAGCGTAGATCTAAAAGTCTGCCTGGTGGATCTGGATGTCAGCTTCGGCAATGCGGAAGCTGTTCTGCAGGTTGATGCCAAGAGGAATATCCTGGACTGGGGTACATTCGGTCCGGAAGAATTTGACCAGGGACTGGTTAGTGAACTGGTGACCAGACACAAATCAGGGCTGGATTTAGTGTTATCACCTGTACGAGCGCACGAGGCTACTCAGATTAAAGGTGAACTTGCGGGGAAAGTGCTAAAGACACTGAGCCGTTATTATGATGTGATTATTTGTGATGTAGGGCCATATTTGCAGGCTGACAGCACCATTGTTGCTTTGGATATGGCAACCAAGATCCTGATAATCGGTACGACGGATGTCCCCACCTTGCGCAATCTTCATAACTGTACAAGCACCTTTGATGTGTTAGGCGTTGAGCAGGCAAAAATCAGGATGGTCTTTAACCGGATGATTAAAAAGCATGGTTTGAGTATGAAGGAAGTAAACCAATACATCCCCTATCCTATAGTCGGAAAGATTTATGAGGATGAATCGGTACAGCGTTTAGCCAATGACGGCAAACTGGCCGTGCTGGACTTTCCAAACGGAGCTTTTGCCGCCGGGATACTCAAAACTGTTAACAGCATTATTCCGGTTTGCCTGGAAGAGAAAAAGCGGGGACTGTTCGGATGGTTTAAGCGAAGGAGGGACAAACAGTGAGCCTTCTGGAGCAACGGGCAGGCAAAAAAATGGAGATAAAGCAGGTAAGAGATAAGCCGCAGCTTCACAGTCGGGAGGATACGAAGTTTGAGGAAATATGGGAGTATGTGAGGGAGACACTGCTTGTCTCCGGCAATCTGTCCATGGTCTATGATCAAGACACCAGACCTAAACTAAAAGAAACTATTTTTCAGCTGATAACAGAGAAGTATCCGCAGATGTCCCGGCTTGACCGCGCCGGTATAACAGAAAGTGTACTTGATGATATTATCGGCTATGGTCCCATTCAACCGTTAATTGACGATCCGGAGATCACAGATATTATGGTGAACCGTTATGACCGCATCTTCTTTCGCAAACAGGGCAAACCTTACCGTTCGGAAATTCAGTTCAGAGACGAAAAGCACCTGCGCAATGTCATTGAAAAGATAGTATCCACTGTCGGCAGGCGTGTGGACGAGAGCTCGGCTACGGTGGATGCACGTATGCCTGACGGTTCCCGCATTAATGCTGTGGTGCCGCCGATTGCTTTGGACGGGGCGGCTTTAACGATTCGACGGTTCATGTATAACATTGACGCCGATGAACTGTTGCAGCAGGGAGTTGTTACCCGTGAGCAACTGCAGTTGCTGGAGAAGTTCATACGGGCAAGACTCAACATTATTGTCAGCGGCGGCACGGGGACAGGGAAGACCACTTTTTTGAACGTGCTCAGTCAATTTATTCCTCAGGGTGAGAGGGTGATAACCATTGAGGATGTGGCGGAATTACGCTTAAAGATACCTGATCTTGTCCGTCTCGAAACAAGAGGAGTCAATATTGAAGGCAAAGGTGATGTGTCCGCTCAGGCCTTGGTGGCTAATGTTCTGCGCATGAACCCGGATAGAATAATAGTGGGTGAGTGCAGGCGCGGTGAAGCCTTTGACATGCTGCAAGCGATGAACACAGGTCATGAAGGTTCTTTGACCACACTGCATGCCAATACGCCAAGTGATGCGCTCTCAAGGCTGGAAAATATGGTGCTGATGTCTGGTTATTCACTGCCGGTAAGTGCCATCAGAGATCAGATCGCCAGCGCCATTCATATCATTATTCACCTGAATTGCCTAAGAGACGGTAAGCGGGTAGTAACCCATATTTCCGAAGTGACAAGACGCAGCGATAGTGTTATTACGCAGGATTTGTATCGCCGCAAGAACGGAGAATTGGCTAAGGTGCAGGATCCCTGTGAGGAAATCCTGGCCAGAATGGAGTGATCTACACTTGGTTTACTTGATATCACTAATGGTCTTTTTGATGATCATATGCACTTTGCTTGCCGTGAGGAGGTTCAGAGAAGGGCGGGGCGGAAAGCTGGAGAAGCTGCTGATTCGTGAGGAAGAAACAGAAAGCATAGCAGTCACCAAACAAAAGCTGCCTCTTTTTGAGAGATTTGAGAAGCTACTTTTTAAGAGCGGAATCTCAATGCCTGGAACACAAGTTATCGGGGTTATCGTGGTTGTAGTGGGTGCTTTTTTTACGATGGCCCTTTTTTTAACGGGCAGCCTCGTTTCCGGGATTGTCGGTGCATTAGTCGGAGTATTTGTGCTCAGGGCAATCTTTCAGCATCAAAGCAACAAGAGGCTTATGCAGTTTGAAGCACAAATTGATACGGTTATAAACTTGCTGGCGGGCAGCCTGAGAGCCGGAGCAAGTCTCGCTCAGGCGGTGACCAATATCGCAGAAGATGTGGAGGAACCTGCCGCTTCGGAGTTTAGAACGATTGCCAAATCGATAAAACTTGGTGTGCCGGCTGCGCAGGCGTTGGAACAGGCGGCCGAACGAATCGGCAGCCAGGATCTGCAGATGATTGCCACGGCAGCATTGGTACAAAGGGAGACGGGAGGCAACCTTGCGGAGATTCTGGACAATAATGCGGAGACGGTAAGAGACAGACGATCCCTGCGGGCTTCGCTGAAGGCGCTTACCTCACAGGGACGGATCTCAGGTATGGTTATCGGGATTATCCCGTTTGGCGTGACAGCAATAATATATTTGGTCAGTCCCAGTTATTTTGCCCCTATGCTGGATAGCGTCGGGGGCAAAATCGTTTTGTTGGGCAGCTTTGCGGCGATCTTCTTCGGCTGGTTCTTAATCCGCAAGATAACTAGTGAACTGGATTTTTAGGAGGTGGATATGTGCATTACGGGATCTCCTTTTGCGTCTTTTCCGCTGTGGTATTCTTAAGTATTTACATTCTGGACATCAAAACCTACGGCAAAAGCAAATTGGCTATTTTGATAGGCATTGAGGATGAAACAGACATAATTAGGAGCAGCTATCAGCCTGGCAGTAAGGTCAGAGCTTTTTTAAAACGGCTGCAAAGCAAATTGGCACCAATGCTGCCGGGTTTGGCGGTTAAAGAGTTTGACAGCAAACTGGAATGGGCAGGCAAACCGTTTGGCCTGGGTGGAGAAGAGTTTTATATCATTAAAATCGGTAGTGCTCTTGTCATGCCTGTATTAATACCTGTTTTGATACTATTGGGCGGTGGGGCAGGAACAGCGTTTTTGCTTGTATGCTTAGGCTTATTGGGTTACTTTGTACCCGATTTATGGCTAGCGGGCAAAGTGCAGGAGAGGCAAAAGGCAATAAAAAAACAGCTGCTTAACTTTATTGATATTCTGGTAATCTGCTCGGATGCGGGTCTTAACTTAAGCGAAGCGATCAAAAGAACCTGCGAACATCAAAAAGGGCTTTTGGGTGTGGAATTTGCACGGGCAATAAAGGAAATCGAGATGGGGAAAAGCAGACGGCAGGCGTTGGAGGATCTGGCAAGGCGTAACGGTGTTGATGAGCTGGAACAGCTGGCACATGCGCTTAATCAGGCAGAACAATACGGTTCTCCCATAGTACTGATGCTCAAAGATCAGGCTAAGCATATGCGGGAGATGAGGCGCAACAAAGCTCAGGAGGCGGCTCAGACCTCTTCAGTTAAAATACTGTTTCCAGTGGTGGTGTTTAACTTTATCCCCTTGATGATAATACTGCTAAGTCCGGCTGTGGTAAGTTTAGGCCGGTCTTTTTAATTAGCAGTGAAAGAGGAGGAGGTGATTTCATGTTAAAACAACTAATCCAGGAGGAAAGCGGCAACAGTGCGTTAGAATACGGCCTGATAGCTGCTCTGATAGCAGTAGCTATCATTATTGCTGTTACAAATTTGGGCGGTAAAATCAGAGAAACTTTTGAGACA
>JANKMV010000242.1 GCA_024650095.1 Bacillota bacterium
TGGATATTTTCTGGTGCTGCATCTACAGATAGCAGCCTAAGATGGCTCCGTTATAGGTCATGGTAGAGGCTGTAACGGCTTGTGCAATACCAAAATCCGTCACTTTTACCCTTCCGTCTTCACTAATAAGAATATTATGCGGTTTTACATCCCTATGAATAATGCCGTGCTTATGTGCATTACCCAGTGCAAGAGCAATGGTCGCAGCATATTCAACCGCCATCTGTACGGGCAACTGTCCTTTGTTTTCAATTAATTCTTTTAATGATTGACCATCAATATATTCCATAACAATGTAATGAATGCTGTCTTCAAAACCAACGTCATAGATACTAACAATATTGGGATGTGAAAGGCTTGCTGCCGCTTGCGCTTCCCGACGAAAGCGGCGCACAAAATCCTGATCACTGACATATTCGGGACGGAGCACTTTAATGGTGACGTGGCGATTAAGGAGACTGTCCATCCCCTTAAAAACGAAGGCGGTGCCGCCATCGCCGATTCGTTCTACGATTTGGTATCGGTTCCCCAGTATTTTCCCAATCATCTCTTCACCTCAAGTCTCGTTCGCCAAAGCTATATTGTATCAATGAGTACAACCGTAATATTATCGGTTCCGCCGTACGCATTTGCTAACACCACTAGCTCCTCTAAAATCTGTGCCGCTTCCTTTTCTTGCATGATTCGCTCTTGGATTTCTTCGTCACTTACCATTCCATATAAACCATCACTACATAGCAATAGCCGATCGCCACACTCTACAACTATCTGCCTCAAATCGAAATCAGCCACGTTATCCGTACCCAGCGCTCGTGTTAAAATATTGCGCTGTGGGTGAATATTTCGTTCATCTTCAGAAATCTGACCACTACGTACAAGTTGCGAAACCAACGTATGATCTTCTGTAATCAGTGAAATGTTTTTATTCCGCAATAGATACGCACGACTATCACCAATGTGGGCAAGCCAATGCTGATCGCATACAGTTGCTAGCAGTGTCAACGTGGTACCCATGCCAGCATATTCCTCTTTGCTGGTGCCTGCATCGAGTACACTTGCGTTGGCACGCGCTAACATGTCGTTAAGTAGCGGACGCACAGTTTTACCGGCAGCACAGGCGTCTAACAGCTCTTGCCTGTGGGCAGTCCAATAGCTCTCAACAGCATCCAAGGCCAATGTACTAGCCACTTCCCCAGCGGCATGGCCTCCCATACCATCGGCTACAGCATAAACTGCAAGCGATTCATCTCTATAAATAAGGTAGCGATCTTCATTATTAGGTCTAACTTTTCCCCGATGGCTTATCCCTACCGCCTGCACTCTATTCACCCCTCATTTCCTCGTTCTCCCTACAGTGGTTGTTGCGTAGTTGTCCACACGCAGCTCTTATATCTGCACCCATTCTTCGCCGTATTGTTACGTTTATCCCTTTAGCGGATAACGCATCCCGAAAAGCACGTACCTTTTCCTGTGAACTCGGTTTCCAAGGTAATTCAGCGATGGCATTATAGGGTATTAGGTTAACATGACAGAGGCGTCCAGACAGTAACGTTGCTAATTCTGACGCATGTTGGTCGTCGTCGTTAAGGTTTTCAATAAGAATGTACTCATATGTCACCCGTCTGCCCGTTTTATTAGCATAGTTATCACAGGCAGGGAGCAATACTTCCAGAGGATATTTTTTATTGATGGGCATCACCCGGTCACGCACTAGATTAGTGGGCGCATGTAACGAGACGGCCAAAGTAACGGGCCAGCCCAGCTCGGCGAGAGCTGCGATTCTTGGCACAAGACCGGACGTCGAGAGTGTGACGTGCCGTAAACTCATTGCCAAGCGCAGTGGATCTTGCACAGCTTCTAAAAAAGCCACAGTGGAAGACCAATTATCCAACGGTTCGCCAGAACCCATCAGCACCATACTTTTTAGCTCGCGACCCCGTGTACGCAAAATGCGTCGTACTTGCAAGACCTGCGCCATAATTTCACCCGATGTTAGGTTCCGCACAAAGCCAGGTAATCCAGAGGCACAAAACAAGCAACCCATGCGACAACCCACTTGTGTAGAGATGCACACACTATCACCAATGTTGTAGGGCAAAATAACGGTTTCCACGGTCTGTCCATCCGGTAAGGAAAATAATATTTTCTCTGTACCGTCTGCCGACATTTCTGTCGTTACCATTTCTAATTTACCTAGGGTTGCATGCACTTGCAAACGCTCTCGCAAAGAAAGGGGTAAATTATTCATTTCGGCAAATGTTTGAGCACCGTTTTGCCACAACCAATTCAAAACTTGTTTGGACCTATAGGCGGGCTCACCAAGTTGTGCCATAAATCCCTTTGCCTCAGCGGGTGTTAATTCTAAAAAATCACATTTTCTCACGGTCATACACACGTCCTCGTATCCTATGTGTGAGGGGGACAATCCCTATGTCACATTTCTCGTACGCTTTTTGTTGTTTATATTTACATAAAGTATAGCGCAAGTATATCAAAAGAGGTCTTAAAAAGCAACGCTAACGAGCGCTTCTAGTGCAGCCGTTGATAGTCGCTAGAGAACCGTTACGCTTTTTGCAGCTTGGCAATAAAGAATCCATCTACTAGATGGATATGCGGATAGAGCTGGATGCTGTGCGTTTGTACATCCGCTTGCCATGCAGATGGTAGATAGGGTGTGAGAGAAACCAAGGAAAAATCTGGGTGTAAAGAGAGAAACGCAGTAATAATGTCTTCGGTTTCCTCGGGCTCGTTTGTACAGGTACTATAGACGAGCGTGCCGCCGCTTTTTAACACAGTTGCTGCCGTCGTAATCATCGCTTGCTGTATGGAAGCAAGAGCCATAATATCGGCTTCCTCGCGCCGCCATTTTACATCAGGTTTACGGCGAATAACGCCCAACCCTGAGCAGGGTACGTCGAGCAAAATATGATCAAACAGTCCAAAATGCTCCGGTGATAGCTCTCGGGCGTCTAATCGTTCTGTGCGAATAATGTCGATGCCAAGTCGCTTCGCATTTGCTCGCACCAACGCAAGACGATGGTCATGGATATCGAGGGCAATAATATCACCTTGATTATTCATCAGCTGCGCCAGATGTGTCGTTTTACCCCCGGGCGCACTACAAGCATCTAATACTTTCGTTCCCGGTGCAGGCTGCAATACTCGGGAAGTCAACATGGCGCTTTCTCCTTGCACCTGAAACAAACCGGAGCGATAGGTAAGATAACCTGTAAGCTGTCCAGCATTTGTAAGGACAATGCCGTCAGGCGCCACTTCACTGGGAGCTACAGTAAGTCCTTCTTCAGTCAGTTGTGTCAGTAGCTCTGTACGGCTCGTCCGTAGCGTATTCGTACGAATAGTTACTGAGGGGCGCATGTTATTAGCAGCGAGTAACCTTTCCGTTTCTTGCTCGCCCAAACGAGTAAGCCAGCGATCCACCAGCCAGGCAGGGTGTGCATAATGTAGTGATAAATAGGCAACTAGATCCAACTGACGATCTGGCCATTTGATGGTTCCTTTTTTGCGCAGAAGACCGCGCATAACGCCGTTAACAAAGGGAGCCAGCGCCCTTTTTTTTCCCTTTTTGATCAGCTCTACCGTGGAATGTACAATGGCAGGAGCAGGCACACGATCTAGATAAAACAGTTGGTAAAAACCAATGCGTAAAACATATAAAACGGGTCGGTCCAGCTTCTGGGCTGGCCGGCCCGTTATTTGTGTAATCAACCAATCTAGGGTCAGCCTATAGGTAACTACACCATACGTAATCTCCGAGGCTAACCTTTTATCTCGAGGGTCCATCTGGTGGGAAGACAAGACATTGGCCAACGCTAGATTAACAAATGAGCCGTCCTCTTCCACACTGGTTAGAGCCAATAAACTTGCTTCTCGCGCGTTTAGGCTTTTTTGTTGTACCATACTATCTTCTCCGATTTCGCAAAATTAGCAAGCGTAGTAATTGAGAAATGG
>JANKMV010000243.1 GCA_024650095.1 Bacillota bacterium
CTTTTTTTATACTGGTTTCATTATCACTTTCAGTTCGTAAAGTGACAATGAAACCAGTCTGAAAGGTGCTGTAATTAAACTGAATAAGTGCGCCTTACTTAGCACTCAATACTAGGAGGTTTTACAATGTTTTTGACGGGAACGATGCGCATTAATGAAGAGGAACATCTAGAGATTGGCGGTTGTGATACAGTGGCGCTTGCGAAAGATTTTGGTACCCCGCTGTATGTAATGGATGAAAAACTCATTCGGAATAATTGTGCAATTTACCGTGATACGTTGGCTCGTTTATACCCCAATAGCCAAGTGGCGTATGCGGGAAAGGCCTTTTTAACGACTGCCATGTGCCGCTTAGTCCATGAGGAGGGCTTGGCTTTAGATGTAGTGTCAGGTGGGGAGATCTATACTGCGTTAGCCGCCGATTTTCCCGCCAGCGAAATGATTTACCATGGTAATAATAAAACGCCGGATGAAATAAAGATGGCATTAGCCCATGGCGTGGGGCGCTTTGTGGTAGACAGTTTTTCTGAATTGGAGCTATTGGATGAAGTGGCTGCTGAGGTAGGGAAGATGGCCGCTATTTATTTCCGGATCAAGCCAGGGATAGAGGCCCATACGCACCATTACATTCAGACAGGTCAAATGGATTCTAAATTTGGCCTCGGGCTTTCGGATGGGCAAGCTATGGCGGCTGTGAAAATGGCATTAAATATGAAACATGTGCAGCTCAAGGGGTTACACTGCCACATTGGTTCGCAAATATTTGATTTAAAACCTTTCCAATTAGCAGCCCATGTGATGATGGACTTTATCAATGAGATTAAGAAAAAGACGGGTGTTACCCTTAAAGAATTGGACTTGGGTGGCGGTTTTGGTATTCGTTATCAACATGATGATTCACTCTACTCGTTGGCGGAGTTTGTGGAACTAATTGCAGCAGCGGTCAATGAGAAAGCCACTGAACATAATTTACCCTTACCCAAGTTACTGGTGGAACCAGGTCGTTCCATTGTGGGAGAAGCGGGCACAACAATCTATACCGTAGGGGCTACTAAAGAAGTACCAGGTATTCGACGCTATGTAGCAGTGGACGGCGGTATGATGGATAACTTGCGTACAGCTCTATATGAAGCGAAATATGAAGCCATGGTCGCCAATCGTGCGCTGGCTATAGGAGAGGAAACTGTTTCCATTGCCGGTAAGGCTTGTGAATCCGGTGATATGCTCATTTGGGACATTGAGCTGCCTAAATTAGAGAGGGGAGACCTGTTAGCCGTATTATCTACAGGCGCATACCATTATTCGATGTCAAATAACTACAATCGCTTTACTCGACCGCCTGTGGTTTTTGTTTGTGATGGTGAGGCAAACCTAGTGGTAAAGCGTGAGTCGTACGAAGATCTCGTTAGAAATGATGTTATGCCGAAACATATGCAGGCACCAGCTAAACGTGTAAAACAAGAATAAGAAAAGGCGTGTTATCATAAAGCCGTAGTGGGCGTTTTTATGCCCCGCTTGTACACTTGTAAATTGGCGGACAATTATGCTAAAGATGTGAGGTTTTTTCCGCCGTAGTGAATAGAATACAAATAAATAAGTATGGGGGTAGTAGAGTGAAAAAATATAATGTAGCCATTGTCGGAGCCACAGGTATGGTGGGTCACTCGCTGGTACAGGTGTTACAGGAACGGAATTTCCCCATTGGTCACCTAAAGCTATTGGCATCTATACGTTCAGTGGATACAGAAATTGAAGTAATGGGTCAGACATATAAAGTGGAAGAAGCTCGACCAGAAGCGTTCGACGGGGTAGACATCGCTTTTTTTAGTGCAGGTGAGGCCGTAAGCTTAACGCTTGGGCCCGAAGCCGTACGGCGAGGGGCTGTGGTGGTGGATAATAGTAACGCTTTCCGCATGAGCGAGGGGATCCCGCTGGTGGTGCCTGAGGTCAACCCAGAGATGTTGGCGAGTCACCAAGGCATTATTGCAAATCCCAACTGTTCAACGATCCAGTTAGTGGTGGCTCTGCAACCTTTACAAACTACAGCCGCTCTCAAGCGTGTGGTCGTGGCCTCGTATCAGGCAGTATCGGGTGCGGGTAAAGAAGCTGTAGACGAACTTATGGATCAAGCTAGAGCTGTGCTAGATGGCACTACAACAATGCCGCTGATCCGTTTTCCCCATGCCAATGCAAAGGTGCAACATCAAATGGCGTTTAATATGGTACCACAAATCGATGTTTTTGTAGAAGATGGGTACTCCAAAGAGGAAATGAAAATTATTCATGAAACACGCAAGATAATGGGGTTACCCAATTTAAAAATTACCTCCACCACAGTGCGTGTTCCTGTCGTTAATGGACATTCTGAAGTCGTCAATGTGGAATTCGATCAGCACGTGTCAGTAGAGCAAATTCGTGAAGTGTTGCGAGAATCGCCTGGAATCGTAGTTATGGATGATCCAGCAGAACTCTTGTATCCCATGCCTGCGATGCTGTCGGGTCGTGATGAAGTTTTCGTTGGGCGTATCCGTGTTGATCATTCTGTACCATTTGGCATCAATATGTGGGTGGTATCTGATAATATTCGTAAGGGTGCAGCAACCAATTCGATTCAAATTGCCGAAACGCTAATTGCGCGCGGACAGCTGTAGGGGGAGAAGAAGTTGAAAATTGTTGTACAAAAATTCGGTGGTACTTCGGTCGCTAACCCAACTTTGAGAGAAGAGGTGGTTAAGCGAGTCCAAGAAGCGCAAGCGAAAGGATACAAACCTGTGGTGGTGGTATCTGCCATGGGTCGTGCCGGTGACCCTTATGCCACTGATACCTTGAAAGATTTGATGATTAATGCCTGTGGGAAGGGAGACCCTTCGTTGCGGGATATGGATTTGATTATGGCCTGTGGTGAACTAATATCTGCTGTTATTATGTCTTCAACGCTGTGTGCGAATGGGGTCCCGTCTTTAGCGTTAACGGGTGGCCAAGCCGGCATCATTACCGATGGTAATTATGCAAACGCGCAAGTGGATGCATTTCAGCCAGAACGCTTAATGGAACACTTGCGCAATGATGAGGTTATTGTGGTGGCTGGTTTCCAGGGGATGACTCAAGAAGGGGAAGTAAATACGCTGGGTCGTGGGGGTAGTGATACAAGTGCTGTCATCCTTGGTGCAGGCCTGGGGGCTGAAAGAGTAGAAATTTATACCGACGTTAATGGAATTATGACAGCTGACCCTCGCTTGGTAGCTGATGCTCGCATTATTGATCATCTCACTTATAATGAGGTATGCCAGTTAGCATATGAAGGTGCCAAGGTTATTCATCCCCGTGCCGTGGAAGTGGCCATGCAACATAATGTAGCGGTGATTGTAAAGCACCTACAGGATAGCGAGGCGGGCACAGTGATTGGCAGTGAGGTACATGAAGTGGGCCAATCAAGTTTTCATAGAGAAATGCGCATCATTACCGGTATTGCCCATACGCCGGGATTAGCCCAGGTGGTAATTGAAATGGCAGCAGATGATGCAGACACTGAACTGGAAGTGTTTGAGCAACTGGCTGCTGCAGATATTTCCATCGATATGATATCCATTTTCCTAGAGCGAAAAAGCTTTACGATTCAGGAAGAGGATCTAGAAAAGACAGAAAGCATCTTAGGGGTGCTAGGACTTTCATATCGTGTTGTCGCAGGGTGTGCTAAGGTGAGTGTCGTGGGCTTAGGTATGCGCAATCTCCCCGGTGTCATGGCCAATGTGGTCAAAGCGCTGACTAAAAAAAGTATTCGCATCCTACAAACGGGCGACTCTAATATAACAATTTCCCTGCTTATTCAGGAAAAAGACCTCTCCGTATCTTTATGTACTTTGCACGATCATTTCCATCTCTCTGACCTACCGGGTGAGGATGAACGAATTTTGGCCTGATAAAACAATAAGCGTGGAACGGTCAAGACCGTTTCCTACGTT
>JANKMV010000244.1 GCA_024650095.1 Bacillota bacterium
CAGACTATCTTCCGGGACGGGAAAAAGAAACCGCAGCGGCACTAGCGACCTTTGATTTTGATTACATCATTGGCTCTGTTCACTTTTTAGACGACTGGGATTTTACACATCCTGCGTACGAAGAGCGTTTTAATCATACAGACATAGATCAACTTTATCAGCGCTACTTTGCCACCATTCAGCAGCTTGCTCACAGCGGACTCTTTCAGATTGTTGGCCACCTCGATGTGGTGAAAAAGTTTGCCCACTTCCCGCGTCAAGACTGGTCCTGGCTTGTGGATGAGACATGCCGCGTGTTAAAAACAACCGATCTCTGTGTGGAAGTCAATACCTCTGGCTGGCGGGCTCCTGTGCGTGAAGTGTATCCCGGCGTGTTCTTGCTGACAAAATGCTTGGAAATGAACATCCCTGTTACACTAGGCTCCGACGCTCACAGAGCACAAGATGTGGGAAGTGGTTTGCAGCGTGCACATTTGCTTTTGGAAAAGCTGGGCTGTCGTGAAATTGCCACTTTTTCTCAGCAGCAACGTACGATGGTATCGTTTGCCGAAATAAAAAATGATTATAGTCGCATTACATTTGGCTAATGATTTGTATGATAAAGAATGAGATCCTTGTTTTTGAAATTATCTTCAAGGTTTTTGACAGTATGAAAGTTAGCAGTGCGGTATTCGCAGCAACGCACAATTCAAACAAAAGGTAGGGATTGTCGATGAAGCTGTCCACTAAAGGTCGTTACGGAGTGCGAGCCATGTTTGATTTGGCCATGCATACAGGTGAAGGAGCAATTGCTTTAAAAAGTGTAGCCCATCGAGAAAAAATTTCAGAAAAATACTTAGAGCATCTCTTTGCTAGTCTAAAAAAAGCGGGACTCATTCATAGTGTCCGTGGAGCACAAGGCGGCTATCGCCTCGCACTACCGGCCGAAGAAATATCCCTCGGTGACATCATCCGTGTCCTAGAGGGACCCATTGCACCAACCGACTGCGTAGTTAATGGTAGTGGGGGTGAGCAATGTGACCGTGCCTCCTTGTGTGTCATGCGCTCTATCTGGTGCCGCATTCGCGATGATGTAAATGACATTCTTGACAACATCACACTAGCCCAAGTCGTCGAAGAGCAAAATAAAATGAGTGGCGAAGGCTACATGTTCTACATCTAACCCGGGGTCAGGTTAGAAGATTTGAACTTATTATTTCATCAAGGGTATGGTTATAGTTTTTGTTCAACATCTCAATGACCAAACTCTGGTGCTATGAATTTTATGAGTTCTTTGCCTGGGAATCGCGTATCCCCTGTGCAATAGGAAAGAATGATAGAAGGAACTGAAAAAGGCATTCGAGATGCAACATCAGTTGTAATAATAGGGAATCTTTAATTTGATGTATTATGACTAGAAGTGGGTGGGACAAGATGAGTAAGTTCAAAACTTCTAACCTGACCCTCAGTTGGCGGGGGGTGGAGACAGCTGCGGGTGAGGTGGCGGTGGCGTTTACGGAGCGGGGGTTGTATGCGGTGGAGTTGCCAGGCTTTCATCCTGGTAGGTATGCTGCAGTGGGGGATGGAGATCCCGCATGGGTGCGAATGCTTACACGAAATCTACGCGATTACCTTACCGGTAAGTGTGTCCACTATCGTTGTCCCATGGATGATTCGGGTTATCCACCATTTTTCCAACGTGTGTTACGTGCCGCGTCAACGATTCCGTATGGTGAATGGCGTTCTTATCGCTGGTTAGCGTTGGAGGCCGATTCGCCATTGGCGGTGCGTGCTGCAGGTCAAGCCATGGCGCGTAACAGAACACCCCTCGTTGTCCCGTGCCACCGGGTTCTACGTAGCGATGGCAGTCTTGGTGGTTTTGGCTATGGTTTGTCTTGGAAGAAAAGACTATTACAGTTAGAAGACGCTACTAGGGAGGATCTCTAAATGCAAATTGACCCCATTGCTTTTCGTCTCTTCGGAATTCCTGTTTATTGGTATGGCGTGATGATCAGTTTAGGGATGCTTTTGGGCACGCTGGTTGCCCTACACCGGTCGAAACAGTATCAGGTAGATGAAGACCATGTACTTGGTTTTCTGTTGATAGCTGTACCTGTGGCCATCGTGGGCGCACGCTTGGTCTTTGTCCTTTCAAATTGGGAAACCATGGCGGGTGATTGGCTGGCCATGATTAATCTCCGCCAAGGTGGCTTGGCTATCCATGGTGGTATTTTGGGTGCTACTGTGGCGGGTATCGTCTATACGCATGCTAAAAAGCTAAATTTCTGGACGCTTGCGGATATTTGTGCTCCGGGTTTAATTTTAGGGCAGGCCATTGGACGCTGGGGTAACTTTTTTAATCAGGAAGCATATGGCGTTGTAACGGACGTGCCGTGGGCAATTCTTATTGACGGGGCGTACCGCCATCCTATCTTCTTTTATGAATTTATCTGGAACTTGCTGGTATTCGTTTATCTCATCACAGTGAGTAAAAAAGAGAAAGCACCAGGAAGTATTTTTCTCCGCTATCTCGTTGGCTACTCCATCGGCCGTTTCTTTATCGAAGGTTTACGTGCCGATACGCTGTATTGGGGTAACCTGCGTCTGGGGCAACTGGTAAGTTTACTCCTCATTGTGGTGGGCATATTGCTTTTGATGTGGCGTAAACGTCAGGTCAAAAATGAGGAAGGGATTAAGCGATAATGCGATATTTAACGGCGGGAGAATCACATGGCCCGGCTCAGACTGCCATTATCGAAGGATTGCCTGCCAATCTGCTCGTGCAGAATGAGGCCATTAACCGCGAATTAGCGCGGCGGCAGCTGGGCTACGGTCGGGGCGGTCGCATGGAAATTGAAAAAGACCAGGTTGAAGTTCTTGCTGGTCTACGCTTCGGGCGTACTTTAGGAAGTCCTCTGGCATTACGTGTTCTCAATAAAGATCACGAGAATTGGCTGGAAAAAATGGCACCATGGGGTCAATTACCACACTCACTAGATACGGTTACGCAACCAAGGCCTGGTCATGCAGATCTTTCGGGCGCACTAAAATATGATGTATATGATATTCGTGATATCTTGGAGCGCGCCAGTGCACGGGAGACTGTTACTCGCGTTGCTGTGGGTGCTGTAGCTAAAGAATTACTAAAAGTATTTGAAATCCAAGTCTATTCGTATGTCCAAGCCATTGGGCCTGTGACGGCACAACTTCCGGTTGCAGCATCGGTCGTAGCGAACTACCAAGCGGTAGAAACCTCGCCTGTGCGTTGCCCTGACCCTGTGGTAGCCACACAGATGATGCTTGTCATAGATGATGCAAAAGCACAAGGCGATTCGCTAGGCGGTGTTTTTACCGTGGTGGCAACTGGGCTACCGGTGGGATTGGGCAGTCATGTACAGTGGGATAGAAAAATGGATGGGCGCTTAGCTGCAGCCCTCATGAGTATACAAGCCATTAAAGGTGTAGAGATGGGGGATGGTTTTGCAGCTGCCGCTCGACCGGGTTCACTGGTTCATGATGAAATCTTCTACAATAGCAGTACAGGGTATTATCGGAAAACAAATCATGCCGGTGGAATTGAAGGGGGTATCACCAATGGCGAAGCTGTGGTGTGCCGGGTCGCTATGAAGCCTATCCCTACATTATATAAGCCTTTAAATAGTGTGAACATGGCCGATCATACCGCCTTTGCGGCTACGGTTGAGCGTTCTGATACCTGTGCTGTTCCTGCGGCTGCCATTGTGGGAGAGGCCGTGGTGGCCTGGGAATTAGCGCTAGCATTACGTGAAAAATTTGCTGGCGATTCTCTAGATGAGATGAAAGCAAACTACCGTTCCTATATGGAACGAGTCGCCAAGCGTTAGAGGGAGAGTCAGAGATGCAAACAGTGGAGGTAGCGCTGGCGGAGCGCTCATACTCAATTCATATCGGTCACCATATGTGGCAGGCGTTAGCTGCGCAACTAAAACAAGTGCTTGCCCCC
>JANKMV010000245.1 GCA_024650095.1 Bacillota bacterium
TGACATATTTTAATTCATAATCGGCATATAAACAGAACATGGCAAGATCAATATGCCTCTCTGACATTCCAGAATACTCCCAATCTATCAGATGGATGTTGCCATCCACGAACAGAAAATTATCAGATACTGGGTCAATGTGGCATAAACACTTCTCTTTTGGCAGTGCATTAAGTAAGGAAATTAGGCCAGTAATTTTTTCTCGAGTTTCTTTGTAATCTGAAAAGGATGATTCCCCGTCACGCAGCTTTTCGTAAAGCTCTAGCTTCTCAGACAAATCAAAGGTATGCTTCACTTCTAGCTTCATATCATGCAGCTTTCGCAAGTGTGCAATGCACGCTCTTACATCTTCATCATTGTTTATGTCACATGTCCGAGCGCTCTCCCAAAATTCCGTGATTTTATATCCGCTTTCCGCTGACATATAAATAACAATATCTGTAAACCCTGTTCCTGCTAGTTTTTTATAAACATCTACTTCCTGCGGGCGGTTGGTTAATTCATTGCTACCTTCACCTGGAACACGGAACAAATAGTGTTTTCCATTAATTGAGAAACGCATTAATCGGTTAGTCATACCTTTAAACAGTGCGAAAATATCAGTAATCTCATCCTTCTTTACACCGAATACTTCACTAATCAGTTTGATGCGTTTTGAATCTAAGTGCTGTGACTCGCTGTCAAGGTCCCTATACTCTTCATATGTTCTAATCGCATAATTTGACTGTCCCAGCATAACACGAGCGTATGGTATCATTTTGTTTCCTTCAAACAACGCCTGCTCCCAAGACTCGTGATTATATTTACGCTGTTTATCAAACTCTTTGAGCTGGTTCCGTACTACGGTGGCATCCTTTTTCAATAAATAGCACAATCCCAGCATTTCGTTTCCGCCTTTTTCGTCTCTAGTACGTATCAGCTCAAGATTTCTATTCATACGTACATAACTGTCATCATCAACATATTCAGAAACTGCATACCATGAAAAGAATTCAGTGCGACTGAATGGATTTCGCGAAAACCACACATTACTCGGTGCTACGTAGCAGTTGTCTAGCTTTTCAGATGCCATAAAAAGAGAGTGCAGACTATCACGATAAGGAAATTCTTTTGAGATAACAAACTCAACCCCGTATTTATCCCTCAAGTACTCAAATCGTTCCATCTTATAACCAACAACAATGCTAATTTCAAAAATCCCCACCTCTTGCATCTGCTCAATGATACGTTCAATTAAGGGCTGTCCACTAATTGTTAGCAATCCTTTTGGGGTTTTGTTAATAGGCACCACTCTAAGCCCCATCCCTGCTGCTAGTATGACTGCGCGACGGGGTTTAGAAGATTCTATATATGCTCGGCTTCTATCTGTAATGTTAAAATCTTTATCTATATACCCCTCATCCGTCAACTTTTTTAGTGACGAGTTCACAAGCCCCAAAGAATACCCTGTACGTTTTGTAATCTGTCTGTGATTTTTATATCCGTTTTTATTCAATACAGCAAAAACAATCCAATCACGTTTGTTCATCAACATCTTACACCTCTTGTTCATGAAATTCATTTTTTATTTTTTATTGAAAATGTATCATTGTTCCCATCATAAGTCAACAAGTAATTACAAAAATTCTGACTCTGGCAAATACGCTCCACGGGAATTATCCTGCAAAGCGGTCTGAACAAAGATCAAACATTTTCTGAATATGAATAATGAGATGTATTCTTTCAATATCTGTCTCGCTAACAACCATAAAGTTGGCAACCTCTTCTGATAGTTGTGTAGGGAACGGTCTTGACCGTTCCGCCCAAAACACACTTCCATAATAGACACCAACGCATTACCCCCAAAACTATTGTAGGAAAAAGGCCCTCTTGTATGAGAGAGCCTTCATCAAAAGTGTCCTTCGGGGCGCCCAATAAGGCGCTTCTATACATAGATTACTTAAACTTTACAGCCGTTCCGTAGACCATTACTTCAGCAGCACCCGCCATGATGGCAGATGAGGCATAGCGTATATTGACAACTGCGTCCGCACCCAATGTTTGGGCTTCTTCCACCATTCGTTTAGTGGCCAGGGCTCGGGCATCGTTCATCATTTCATTATATGCTTTCAGTTCACCGCCAACAAGTGTTTTAAACATTTGCGTAATGTCACGGGCCACGTTTTTACTTTGAATCGTGCTACCTTTGACTAAAACTAACGTCAGCAATTCTTTTCCTGTAATGTAGTCAGTATTTACTAAGATCATCTTCTTCACCGCTCCTAACTTCTTTAATTCGTTCGAGTAAAACAAACACACTAACACCAATAAAACCAAGGGGAAATAGCATTGCAAGCAACTTGATCCACAGTTCCATATATTGCAGGACTGTCATGACAAGGAAAAAGCTAAAATATGTAACGACTAAGCACGTAATAATTACGGGTGCAATCAATTTCCTAACCTTTTTTTTCATTTGCACACCCTCTCCCTTTGAATGAATATATACTAGCCTACCCTTTGTTTACTTCCACTAATTCACCGGAGGGACTAACGGTCCCTAACGGCAGCTTTTCTTTTCCTTTCAGCACAGCTACAAACCCTACGGCCGTAGCCATCATCCCCGCCGCTTCAAGGCTTTTACGTGAAAGAGTATTATAGTACCAGCATCCGGCAAGGGGTAGTAAGTGTTGTGTGTAGACCCATTCTTTGAGCTTAAGCAAGATGGTTGTTGCCACACCATTGTGTCGAAAATATGGATTGGTAAACATACCGATAGAGACATGTCGTGTATTTAGACGACTTTTCTCAATGATGCCACAGCCTAAGAGCGATTTCGGATTTTGCAAGAGAAAAACAGTACCGCCAGCAACTCGTTCGGCAAGCGAAGAGAAGCCACCACCAGTTTCGTCAAAGAATTCACCTGCTATCTCCCGTATTCTCGTAAGATCACTTTCCGCTGCAATAATAAACTGCACATGCTCACCAGTTTCCCTTGGCTCAATCACTCTCTGACTATCCGTAAAGAACCACGCTTGCGGTTTCCTGTCGAAGTTCCATTCAGCAATTAGTGCATTCAGCAGCGTATCTTGGCTTATGACAAAGATGCGCTGTATTATCTTTTCTTCTACTACCGTTTCCAAAATAGTTGAAGCAAGGTGAAAGTATTCCTGTCTCACATAAAAAAATTGTAGCAGGTCCTTATTGATGGCAGCATAGCCTGCACATTTCTGATTTAGCATTAGTTTATAGATATCCGCTTCAAACAAGCGATCTTCGAGCCATGAATCCAAAGGATATGCCAGCGTAGCTACATGAGCGTGAATCAGTTGATTAATCTCCTGCAGTTTCACTTCGACCAAACGTAAACCCTTCAACGTAATTCCCTACCTTTCACAAACAGTACGCGCGACTGCTAGCTTGTAGATTTCGAGCTATCTAGAGAATTCTCGTCATGGTTGCTAACTCCTTTAACCTGATGAATTATATTTCACTTTAATGGAGTGCGCCTGTTTAGTCTGGCGGAGACCTACTCTCAGGCCTAACCCAGCGAACATAGTGAGCGGAGTTATCAGTATACAACAAGGCTAAAGAGTACTCCATATTTGCGTTTCTCACACCTACTGGTTAGCAGATTGTGTAGCAACCGCCGGGGGACCGGTCCCCGGGAGATGGTAGCGGGTAACCACAAAGACGCACCACTCTAGATGAGCGGTGCGTCTAAAATAAGAGTCTGGCGGAGACCTACTCTCCCGGGGACCAACGTCCCAAGTACCATCGGCGCTGGAGGGCTTAACGACCGTGTTCGGAATGGGAACGGGTGTGACCCCTCCGCCATTTCCACCAGAAAGTTCTCTCAAAACTGAACAGCGAATGTATAAGAGTATTTATCATTTCACAATAAATGCATTGCCTTTTAGTAAAAGACAGTACACTCTATTTTTAGGTCAAGTCCTCGACCTATTAGTACCG
>JANKMV010000246.1 GCA_024650095.1 Bacillota bacterium
GATCAATTGACATGGTGAAAATAGGCCTATCAAAATGTTCAACCCCCTAGAATAGTCATGCATGAATCATCCAAAATTGATGCACGTCGATCTTTTATTATCATCCATCCACGATGCTCCCGAGACGCACACATATGCCCTGTAAGGTGCGTAGCATATCTTTCAACCCTAATGCACACTGGCATAAATAACGAATAACGTTCCAAAACGCATAATCCTCTATAAATCAATGGTTATCTTAATATGATAATAGGACAGGCTTAACCCACGCTGCTTACGTTGTGGTAAACAGATAATAGCATGACAGTATCTCTCCTGGAAGTTACCTTCCGACTAGCTCCCATGATACCGTGAGACAGGCATACTTCCCCTGTGAAGCGCAGAAAATAATATCTAGAGGAATTGCCTTCACCCTTTTAAAATAGCCAAGAGGACCGCCTAGCTTCTCAGGCTTAACTTACATTGCAGGTATGGTTGTATAGTGCAACTATGATATGGTATAATTCTGTCACAAGGTGTAAAGTAAAAATACTTTACATACTATTAATACCCCTACCGCTTAATACCACTGGAACGGGCTCTTTGCTGCCGGGTCCAGTTTGATAATATAAGAGGCTGGCCTATTAGCACATTAGGTCAGCCTCTGTTTTATTTTCCGTAGCTCTTACCTTTAAAGGGTTACTCTTTTACCAACATGGGATGAAGATAAAACATAAAAACCATTATGGTAGCACGGCCTATGCCAAACACCCTGCCCTGCAAGGAGCCGGAATCAACTTCTTAAATGTATTTCCTCTCTCGGATGACATATTAATCGTAACGATACAAACATTACCGACGTTGTGGCCACACACGGAAGCCTAGATCTTCTGATATCTGCAATAATAAATATTGAAGAGGATTATTAACTCTGCCCTTTCTGCCATTCACCTGCTTACGCGTCCAGTGGCTGTCCGATTCTGTAACAAATGTACTGGATTTTGCGTACAGTGTCCGACATTTGCGCACACAGGGCCCACAAGACATGCCTTCATTTTAGCATAATTGTAAATTTCTATAGAATTGTTTAGGAAATTCTACCCCCGGAAATCCCACCCCTTGTACTTATTTTTTTATCAATTAATTTGAAAGATTTTTTTAAAAGAATAAAAAAATAATTTTACCCCCCCTATCCTTGGTTAGAAAAAACCTAAACAAAATGCCCTATATATATATAATATATATATATAATATAATAATAATAGTAATAAGTAAGGACTTTAACCTTGACACTTATTCACTTCATTGAGACAGTTGTTTATCTTTTTTCGGACCATTGTGCACCGTTTATGACACGTAAAAAGGCAGATGTCCATATCCATTGCCATCATCCTTACCCGCATCAGTAAACATGCTTACAGAAAAGTTACCGCTAACGCAAACAAAACAGGGAGAACTTATCCCTCTGTTTTGTTTTTGCGTTAATGCTTATTTTTTTATGATTTCAAGGATACTGTCTATTTCACGATTTATAAGAGAATGAAGCTTTTTTCTTAAGCCTCCGAGCTGATCTTCTAGTACCATGGTGCTAAAATCTACCTGGCAATCGATAGTGTTAGCATCAATCTGTTCAAAGACTACCTGTTCCCATTCAGCTTTCGTAATAATGTTGTCATTGACTAGGATTATTGACCTGGCCAGCCTCTCCACACGATCCGTTATTTGTGCTAGATTAATCGCTCGTTTTTCTTTGGAGTAGTAATCCAGGCACTTTAGAAACTTTTCAGCAGCATTTGGAATATTTAATCCATAGCTTGTGATAATTTTATTAGAGTCCTTATACGCTTGCCATCTGATTATAAGAGCTGCAGCGATTATATAAATATCGCCTTTACTATAATATCTGATATCACGATGTTTTCCTTGCTCTCCTGCTGGGAAATAGCCTTTCTCCCGCCCATACTGAAGTATCCTACGTGAAAACTTAAAACCTAATAGCTGCATAACTATCTCTACTGTTTTAAAGGTATTCCCTTTATTCTTAATCTTTTTGCTTATCGACTCAATTATAGCACCTTGTCGCATAACATCTTTAAATGCCATTTAAATCACATCCTTTATGATTAGTGCAGTAACTTCATCTAGAGATTTTTGGATTTTTTCTATCTTAAGTAATAATAGTTGTCGCTTTTTTACTAAATTCTTCGGATCAAGCAACTTCAGTGATGAGTATATAATGCTTTGCCCGTTATCGTCTGGGCTTTTATTACAGCAGAAATATATATTTGATAGGAATTGATCAGTGATGCCAGGTTCCCTTAACTTGTATTGGTGAATAAACTCATTGACTTTTCCATGGATAAAATATGTTTTCATTAACCCGATAGCTATCCAAAGCTTTAAATGTTCAATCGTGTAGCGTTGTTGTCCGTTTACCATTTTCACCTTTGGCAATAAACCAGCGTCGCAGTACCTGTGTAATCTTTTTGAAGAATTAGCAGTAAATTTGATATTTAGCTTGCTCAGAATCATAGAAAATTCCTTGCGGCTAATTAACTGATCAGCCAAACCACCTACCGCCTTTTCAACATCCTCTAAGATGTTTTTGCCCTTCCATTGTTCCATGTAATCTTTTCTGTTATCCATATTAATCCCCCCATGTTATTATTAAATGTCCTCAATTAGTTTACATTATGATACTAGATTACGTCATTTTTAATATAGTGTCAACTTTTTATTGATATATATGTTTACACTTGTTATAATCATATTAAATAATATAAGTAGGTGAGAAACGTGATAGATGAAAAACACATTGGCAACTTAATTAAACAGATACGAAAAAGGTCTGGATTATCACAACGTCAGCTTGCCACACTTTCGGGGATAAGTAACACAGAAATCTCCAACATAGAAGCCAATAAAAGAAGAAATATTTCTCCATCAATATTAAGTAAAATTGCATCAGCACTTGGTATAACATATGAAAAACTAATTAAGTCGGGGGTTCTTTATCAAGAATTCAAGATTGATAATAAACACACCGTTGATTTTTTAATCGTTCTTGATGAGTCCAAGCTAGATGATACAGTCGTTCAGGCCATTGAAATGGTCGAAATTGATTCGGAGTGGGCAGACATTGCCTACCTAGTTGCAAAAGAATTACCACAACAAGTGCGTGATAACCTCAAAGAATATGCAGCTCTCCTCCTGGATAAATACGAAAAAAACCCTCACAAATAAAACTTTACCTGCCTTCATTCCTAAATTTTGTGGTATAAGAAATAAAATAACAAAACATATAGGAATGGAGGTGAATGAAATGGTAGTAGAATTATTAAAGAGAAATACAGAAAATATTATTAAAACGGGCGTATTGGTGATAATTGCCAGCCTGGCGCAACAGGTAATGCGTGAGCAAAACAACAAAACATTATCAACGGCAGCACAGTCAATTAGGAAAATTAAACATGAAGTACGTGAGCGGAAAGCACTACAGGGGGGATCGTAAAGATCCCCTTATTTTTTTTGAGAGGATGATATTAGATGAACACACGCGAAGAATTTATTGAGGAGTTTTACAATCAGTTTGGATCCTATCCAGATGAAGAAACTATACTGGTAAATACTGGTGAAAATTACTATCAGAGAAGCCAACCCGGCTTCCGCCAGCAAAGCACACGAAGCTATCATAACGATGGTGTAAATCAGTTTTGGCAGAAATACAAGAGATCACGACAGGCATCGCAAGTAACGCCCGCACTGCCTTCCGTAATCGCGATGCAATCGTGGAAAGCCGACCATATTTGAGCGAGTTCGGCTATATGGCTCTAATATTTATGGCAAAGAGTATGATATATTTTCTCATGCGTGATTCTTATAGCCACGAGGCCGAGATTTTAAAGAGAGCCAGTTTAATCGAGCAATTAATAAACGCTCTC
>JANKMV010000247.1 GCA_024650095.1 Bacillota bacterium
CTTATATAGAAATAGTAAAAAGAGAAGTAAGCTAAAAATACCACAGGATATTAGTATTTCTAGATAGATATTATGTACTTTGTCTACAATTGAATTAGAGCCAATTGTAATTCTAATATGCTGTAAATTATCTAAGCCTATACCTATTAGCCAATTGTCAGGAATATGCTTTATTGTTTCTTTCCATATAAACATTCTACTAGATCCGCCAGAATCTTCCAAAGCTACTGAAGAAGATACTTGGTCGGGTATTGATAGTGCTCGATTAAATATTAGCCAATTATTAGATGGTAGGAGTATTAAGGTGGTAAGAATAAGACCTAATAACAATTGCTTAATCCCCAGATAACAATTCGTTTTTTTAATATAGAAGAGTAGAATAAGTGGAAGTATCACCAGAAATGTTAGCCAAGCACCCCTTGTGACAGTTACTAGCAAGCAAGCATATAAAAGGCAAGTTGCATATAATAAGATAGGCTTTCTTGTGGCCAAATATTGTAATAAAGAAGCAGGCAAAATGAAAAGGACATAAGTAGCAAGAAAATTTGGATTTCCCATTGTTGCAAAGGGTCTCCAGTTTTCTTTAAACTCCTCAAATGGTAATAACATGATTCCATAGTTTTGAAGTATGGCTATGATAGATAAAATAGTACCGCAAAGAATCGTACCTCTAAGGATATTTTTAGAATAATTAATCCGCTGAGCGTGCATAAAAAGAACTACACAATACAAATAGGTAGAAAAGCCCATCTTGCGATAATAGCTACCGGCGAAAGCAGAAGAAGCATCAAATGCAAAGATAGAAGACAATAACAAGAGTATCATAAATAAAAAAAGGAGTTTATTTGACGTGGATATGTATATGTTATTGTAGCTATTATCTCTCAAATCTTTTAGTTGAATAAATAGTATCAATACTGCAACTATAGCAAGGGCTATATATTTTGGAAATCCCGCATAAGTGTGTGAATTCGGTACCAGTATTAAGGGGTACATACTTAACATAAATAAAATAGTATAAGCATACATTGCTTGAGTTCCTTTCATTGTCATTTGAGATATATTAGCGGGACCTTGTACAGAGCAACTATGTGAACGGCTGGAGAATGTTCTTTCGTGTACTAGTCCTATATCAATAGCAATTCTGTGAAAAGTGTCCATCAATATTATCTTAAGAGCTGTTACAGACTGGCTTCATTAGTTAAAAACAGAGGCCAGCCCTCGTAGTGAAGGCTGGCTTCTTACCGTTTAACATTAGCTAAAAATAAGTTTGTTAGCTTATTTAAGAATTCTTATTCTGGGGATGTTGAAGTACCGCTATATACAAATACTTGACCACCATCGATTTCATACTGATAGCCAGTATCTGTATCAACTCTTGGATCAACGAGACCAGGCTCTAAGAAATCATCAAGACCGTGAGTATTTCCGTAGACAGTTTGCTTGGTAATATCAGTGAGTGGGGTGGGCTGAGTGGACGCATACATTTGTGCCGCACCCTTAATTGTACGTACATTTGCATCATTAGCTCTTTCTTTTGCATTATCTGTAACAACGCCATAAATAGGAATCGCAATTGCCACCAAAATACCGATAATAACTACAACCACCATCAGTTCAACTAGTGTGAAGCCTTTTTGGTTCTTTCTTGCTTTTCTAAGTAATTTTTGCATTTTTTTTCCTCCTTTTATTTTGGGTGTCTCCGTTTTTAGTGTTAGCACTGTTATACCATGTGAGGGAATATTTAGACATAAGTCGAAAAATTCCTTTATTTTATTTGTAATTATAAAATATTTATTAAATAGCGCGAAAAGAGAAGGAAGATTTACTTTTATAGAGAAAATAGATTGGTAAAAGATGTATGAATTAAACAAATAATTGGGAAATTGCTGGGGGGGATTTTATGCCGCTGTATGCGTATCAGGTTTTGGACAAGCGGGGTACAGTATCTACGGGTAAGTTGGAGGCGGAAAATGAGTTTTCTGCTGCTGCGAGATTAAAGAAGCTGGGCTTTACGCCGGTTGAAGTTAATGAAGCAAAAACATCGCCTTTATCTCAAGCGTTTCAGTTTAAAAAGAAAGTTAGTCTTGGGGATATGGGGTTATTTAGTCGTCAACTGGGCTCGATGTTAAATGCGGGAATACCCTTGACCCGTTGTTTATTTGCCTTGGGAGAGCAGGCGACCAATCCCACGCTGGGTGAATGTTTGTTGAATGTGGCGCGGAATGTGGAAAGTGGTATGAGCTTTTCGGAATCGCTTCGGAGCTACCCGGAAGTATTTACAGAGATTTATGTGGATTTAATTAAGGCTGGAGAGGTTGGGGGGACGTTGGAGACGGTGTTAACCCGCTTATCGCAACAGTTAGAGAGCGAAAAGATGTTACGGGATAATATTCGTTCGGCGATGTTTTATCCAGCTGTGGTGTTGGTGTTTGCGGTGTTGGTGATGATTGGGATGTTAGTTTTCATTGTCCCAGTCTTTATGGGATTCTACCCGGCAGGGTCGGAAATTCCTTTTGTCACGAGAATGATTATTGGGCTGAGTAATTCCATGCGGAATTATTGGTATTTATTTTTAGTAGCGGCCATTGGTGTTGTTTTAGGTATTCGTACTTATGTGGCCAGTGATGCGGGTAGGCGTGCTTATGATAAGTTAAAGTTTAAAGTGCCTGTTTTTGGCACCTTGGTGCAGAAGACGGTTATTGCCAGGTTGGCAAGGACGTTTTCTACGTTGTTGGCGGGAGGTATTCCTGTGTTACAGGCTATGGAAACGGCAGGGCCGGCGGCGGGCAGTAGCTTGATTGCAGAAGCGATGCGGAATGCGGGTGAGCGTATTCAAGAGGGGCAAAGCATTGCCCAACCATTAAAGGAAAGTGGGTTGTTTCCGCCCATGGTGACGTTGATGATTTCGGTGGGTGAAGAGACGGGAGACTTGCCGGGGTTATTGGTGCGGGTCGCTGATTTTTATGAAGCTGAAGTGACGGCGATTGCTAAGGGATTGACCAGCTTGATTGAGCCTTTGATGATTATTGGTGTGGGTGGTATTGTGGGCATGATGGTAGTTGCGCTTTATCTGCCCATGTTCTCTGTAATTACACAAATACAGTAGGTGTTAGTATGAGTGCAGTACGTAAGGACGAATTAGAACATACGTATGCGGTGTATTCTCAAACGGAGGGATATGACGACCTTGAAGATGTGGTTCGTGCTGGCGAACGGCTGGTGCGTTACTTTGCGCGAGTTTATACGGGTGGCATGAACGAAGACGCATTGCAGGCGGGTAGGGAAGGTTTAGTAAAGGCGGTGCGACGCTTTAATGCGGATCAAGGGGTTGCGTTTGTCACCTATGCGTCTCATTGTATTATGGGGGAAATTCGGCACTATTTGCGCAAAGAATCTTCTTATTATCGGCCGGGCTCCATTAAAGATTTACAGAGTAGAGTGGACAAGTTTGTGGAGGCGGTTCTGAAAGAAAAGGGACAACCCCCGGCACTGGAAGAAATTGCGGTGGCTTTAAATGTAAAGCAAGAAGGTGTAGTGCAAGCGATGCGGGCGGGGTTGGTCTCGCTTGATGCGGTGGATGTGAAGAAGATTCAGGCGTTACGTTATGAGACGTTTAAATTGCCCATTGAGGATAAGCTTGTTTTACAACAGGCGCTTGACCGTTTAAGTGATGTGCAGCGTAAGGTGGTTTACTATTTGTTTTTTATGGACTTAACACAGACTGAGGCGGGTAAGAAGTTGGGGTTGAGCCAGCGGACGGTCTCGAGAATTTTACATAAGAGTTTGCAGAAGATGGCTGAAGTTTTGAAGTTGTAGAGGGGGCTAGAGCATGGGATTATGGGGTAGTAGTGGTGTGGTTGGGCTGGAAGTAGATACCGGTATTATTCGTGCAGTGGAGATGAAAGGGAAAAAG